>JAAZKK010000019.1 GCA_012799825.1 Clostridiaceae bacterium
ACACACCGAGTATATTCGTCGTCTCATCCTCCACACCCAAGCGATTATACGCTTTTGTTTCATCCCAAAATTCAAGATTGATGACAAAATTGATATTGTCCTGCACCTTCACAGCAGACACTCCGTAAAGTTCCTTGACATTGAGGATACCTAATCCGCGAATTTCGATCATATATTTAATGATATCGGGAGCGCGACCGCGAAGGGTTGTGTCCGAGATGCGCCGTATCTCCACAAGATCGTCAGCGATGAGACGATGCCCGCGTTTCACAAGTTCCAGAGCCGTCTCTGATTTACCTACGCCACTTTCCCCCAACATGAGCACGCCTTCACCGAGCACTTCAATCAGCACGCCGTGCATGGAACAGCGCGGCGCAAGCTCACCGCTAAGATACTCCACGATGGAACTATAAAGCGATGCCGTCGCCTGCTCACTTTCAAGAATGGGGATCTCATAACGTTCCGAGCACTGCAATAGCACCGGAAAGGCTTCGTGCCCGCGAGATAAAATCAAACAGGGAATCCCTGTTGCAAAAAGCCTGCTGATACATTGCTCAGCATCGCTGTCACTTAAGGACTGTAAAAAAGAAAACTCCATATTCCCGATGATTTGTAGCCGATCAGGACCAAAATGCTTAAAATAGCCTGTCAGTTGTAATCCCGGCCGTGTCACGTCCGCAACTGCAATGAGTGTACGTTCCAGTTTTCCGTAATCGCGGACGACGCGAAACCCGAAATGCCGCGCAAGATCACCGAGTAAAACGCTTCGATTGTGCATCATAGGTCAACCGCCCATTCTCCTTGGTGTAGCACCTTCACCTCCGTGCCATCTTTCTGATAACCGATAACATCAAGCTCAGGACCGCCCACCATAAAGTCGACGTGGGTCAACGAGTGGTTGGCTCCCAGCTCAAAGCGCTCTTCTTTTGTCATTTCAGACCCGCCGATGATCGATTCGGCGTAGGAACTGCCCAGCGCAAAATGACAGGATGCATTTTCATCAAACAGCGTCGAGTAGAAAAGAATACCTGACTGCGAAATCGGTGTTGAATTCGGAACAATCGCCACTTCGCCAAGACGGCGCGCACCCTCGTCGAGACACAATAGTTCTTCTAAGAGATTGGCGTTGCGGTCACAAGAAAAATCGACGACCTCTCCTTTTTCAAAACGTAAAGTGAAATTTTCGAGCACATGACCCATGTGGATCAGCGGTTTTGTCGCACGAACATAACCGTCAACACGTAGCGCATGCGGTGCGGTAAAAATCTCTTCAGTGGGAATATTGGCCATATATGCAACTTTATCAGGAGTCAGCGACGAGCCGCCCACCCATGTGTGCCGATCGGCAAGTCCCACCGTTAGATCTGTTCCGGGGCCGCTGTAATGAAGACGATCAAACGCCTGAATGTTAAGCCAGTTAGCGTGAATGCGAAGAATCCAATCATGAAGCTTCCAAGCTGTCACGGGATCATCGCGATCCACCCGACACATCTTGAAAATCTGATGCCAGAGCGCATCGGTCGCATCCTTGCAGGTGAAGTGTGGAAATACTTTCTCCGCCCATCTACGAGAAGGCGCTGCCGCGACGACCCACTTGATGTCGCCTTTTTGCATATACTGCATAAGTGGCTCCCTCGCCTTTGCACTCGTTCGACGCCAACGCGACTTGCGATCACGATCTACGTTTTGAAATAGATCAAGTAGCGGCGCGCTGATGCTGATCTTATGGTATTTCGCTTTCATCAACGCTTCTGAGAAATCGAGCTTCTCCTGAGGAAACCGGTCAAAAACATCGCTATTCGCTTCCTCATATTTAGACAACCCCATCTGCGGATCTTGAATGTCTACCAAAACATCGGCCGCTCCCTTGCGCCAGCAAAGGCGAACGATCTCGCGAAGCAGTTCCAAAGCCTCTACGTCACCGTTAATTTCTACGCGATCGCCTTCTTGAAGATTAATGCCTATCGAAACGATGACATTCGCATATTTCTCTAACAGTTTCTCACTCATAACTTCTCCTACCGCGTGTTTTACAATTCTCGTTCGTCTCACATGTTCGCTAAAAAGACATCAACCATTTCGTTTACAAAGTCAATGGGTACAAATACCGCTTAACAGAGACGTGCTACCTCTATAAACACATCAAGCGTCAACAGTATCAATATAAACGCTTGGTGCAAAATCGGCAACGTCGACCCATGTATCATCATTTTTACAAACAATATTCACTAATATTCGCTAATATTCACTAATCTCGTTTTTTATTTTATAAAAGCGTGGCCTGCTCCATGTTTTTTTGATAGAATATAACTAATATACCGTTTTCTTTTGTACAATTCGACAATAAGAAAACAAAATGAACTAGAGGAGATGTTCATACCAGAGGAGGTACACGTATGCTTGAAAAGTGGTTTAAGCTAAAAGAACACAAGGTGAACGTCAAAGGTGAAATGGCTGCCGGCCTGACCACCTTTATGACGATGGCTTATATTCTCGCGGTCAATCCGCAGATTTTGAGCGCCGCGGGCACACCCGACAACCCCTTCCCGGCAGGCGGTATTCTGATCGCGACGGCACTGTCGTCGTTCATCGCGTGCGTTTGCATGGCGTTCTTTGCCAACCTGCCCTTTGCACTGGCACCCGGCATGGGGTTGAACGCCTATTTTACCTATACTGTCTGCATGACCTACGGCTATACTTGGCAATTCGCGTTATTTGCCGTATTTGTAGAAGGTGTTATCTTTATTTTGCTCTCTCTCTCAAACGTGCGGGAAGCAATTTTCAACGCGATCCCAACCAGTCTGAAACACGCGATCGGCGCCGGCATCGGCCTGTTTATCGCTTTCATCGGACTGCAGAGCGCAAATCTTGTCGTAGACGGCGCCACACTGGTCGCTCTTCAAAACTTCAGAGCCAATATCCACACATCCGGCATCTGCGCTATTCTTTGCGTTGTAGGCATTTTGATCATTGCCATTCTGTCACACAAAAAAGTAAAAGGTGCTATTCTTTACGGTATCTTTATCACGTGGATACTGGGTATACTCTCACAGCTCATCGGGCTCTACGTCCCCAATCCCGAGCTCGGCTTCTACTCGTTGTATCCCGCTTTCGGATTGCCCAATTTCTCTGAATTCGGACAAATTTTCGGACAGTGTTTCAAAGTTGACTTCAGCTCAGTCAAGATCTTAGACTTCGTTGTCATCATGTTTGCGTTCCTGTTTGTCGATATCTTTGATACACTCGGAACACTGATCGGTGTCGCTTCGAAGGCGAACATGTTGGATGAAAAAGGACGTCTTCCCCGTATCAAAGGCGCGCTCCTTGCGGACGCCGTCGGAACGACCGTTGGCGCCATTTGCGGCACCTCGACGGTCACAACGTTCGTTGAAAGCGCATCCGGTGTCGCAGAAGGCGGGCGCACCGGTCTTACCGCACTGACGACCGGTGTACTCTTCCTGTTTGCCATTTTGTTGGCACCGTTCTTCATCTCGATTCCCGCATTCGCAACGGCCGCAGCGTTGATCTATGTCGGTTTCCTGATGCTCTCGTCAATTTTCAAAGTCGATTTCGACAACATCACCGAAGCTGTTCCTGCGTATCTGGCGCTGATCGCGATGCCGTTCTTCTACAGCATTGCGGAAGGTATTTCCTTCGGTGTCATCTCCTACGTGGTGCTTAACCTCGTTACCGGCAAGCACAAGAAGATCAGCCCGCTGATGTATGTGCTCGCCCTCGTCTTCATCGCCCGCTACATTTTCCTCACCTAAAAATAGCGGAATGAACGACAAGGATACGAAGGCGCCGCCGCACACGCATAGATGCGAAGCGGCAGGCGCCTTCGCTTTTTAGCAACTAAATTGTATGATCGATGTAGTATTTTGCGCGACAGTAATGTCGACATTTTCGCCTCTTAGCAACGAGGAAACAGCAGAAAGGATACGTCCATGACCGTACTACAAACTCCATCAAAAGCGCCAACCGAGACATTGTCCGCATTGAAACGTCGCATGGATGTCGCCGCCGGAAGAGAGAAAGCCGATCTATTATTGAAAAATGTACACATTGTGGATGTCGGCGCGGCACGAGTTTTTCACGGCAATTTGGCCGTTTCGGACGGCCTCATCGTCGGTTTTGGCGATTATGACGCCGAAGAAGTCATCGATTGCGAAGGCCTTTTTGCACTGCCTGGACTCATCGACAGCCATATCCATATCGAGTCCGCTATGGTAACGCCGGAGGAAATCAGCCGGCTTCTCGTGCCGCACGGAACCACAACAATCATTGCCGATCCGCATGAAATCGCCAACGTTGCAGGACTCGTCGGAATGCAGTACATGTTAGACGCCGCATCGCTTGCCGCCCTTCGTATTGAGTACATGCTCCCCTCCTGCGTGCCTTCGACGCCTTTTGAAAATGCAGGAGCCGTTCTGGATGCGGACGCACTCCGCGAACCGCTACAGGACGCACGGATTTTGGGGTTAGGCGAATTCATGAATGCGGTCGGCGTCGTTCAAGGAGATCCTGATTGTCTTAAGAAAATACTCGCTGCAAAAGAAGCCGGCAAACCGATTGACGGTCACAGTCCGGGGCTCACAGGCAAGGCCCTCAGTGCCTACGCGGCGGCAGGCATTTGCGGCGATCACGAGTGTTCGACGCGCGAGGAAATGGAAGAGCGACTGACAAACGGCATGTACGTTCTCATGCGCCGCGGCTCCGCCTGTCATAATCTTGAAGACTTGCTCCCTTCCGTCACGACGGCCAACAGCCGGCGCTGCCTGCTTTGTTCGGATGACCGCCAGGCACATACCATTTTGACAGAAGGCCACATGGATGACCTGCTCCGCCGTTGCGTCGACTTTGGCATCGATCCTATTATCGCTGTACAGATGGCAACATTAAACGCCGCAGAAGCGTTCGGCCTCCATGATCGCGGCGCGCTGTTCCCTGGAAGACGCGCCGATATTACACTCGTTGAAGATTTAACGTCTTTCCGTGTCCGGCGCGTTTATCTTGACGGCGTCGAAACAGCGCAAGACGGGCGCTATCTTATCGAAGTCACACGAGCCGACATCGGATCCGTGCGCGGAAGCTTTCATGTACATGATTTTCGTGAAGAGAAACTGCGCCTCGATCTTAAATCAGATCATGTTCGCGTAATCGATATTCTGCCCGGAGGCGTCGTGACCGGCCACGGTACGGCCTTTGTATCGCGTCAGAGTGACGGAGACTTTTTGCCGGATCCTGAAGTAGACATTGTGAAACTTGCGGTCGTCGAACGCCATCAGAACACCGGCAACGTCGCCTGCGCCCTGCTTCGCGGCTACGGATTGAAACGCGGTGCCATCGCCGTTTCGATTGCACATGACTCACACAACATCATCGCTGCAGGACGCGACAATGCCGAGATCGCTTGTGCCGTTCGCGCCCTCATTGAGCAAAACGGCGGCGTCGTCATGGTCCTCGATAGCGAAGTCATCGACGCCATGTCTCTGCCCGTCGGCGGCATCATGAGCGATCAAACGGGAGAATGGGTCAGCGAACGTTTGGACGACCTTCATCGCACAGCTTGGGACAAGCTCGACATCGGACGCGACGTCGAACCCATCATGACGCTAAGCTTTATGGCGCTTCCTGTTATCCCCGAGCTGAAGTTGACCGACATGGGTCTCTTCGACGTCACCACGTTCTCATTCGTTCCGATTGAAATCGAAGAAAGATAAACAGCGCCGTTGTTACATGCTAAAGAATACCACGTAAGGCGCCCGACCGGATCCGTCGGGCTTCATCGCGAGTGCAAACATCGGTTCACCCGCCTTTTTCGAGTAGTCAAAAGATTGAAGATCAGATCGTGCCTGTGTACATGTGCGTCCGAGCGCAGATTCGCGGACGCTTGCTTGACAATCGGTCGTGGCCGTGGACGCTGTTTATCCGATGTGTGGCGCATGATAAAAACGTCTTACATCAACTTGCGTTTCACCTGTGCTTGCTTTTTTGCTTGTTGAACTTTCGCAAGTTTATTGGTGTTTTCAGACCCTCTGAATACGACCAGTTTCCACCAGAGGAATTCGCCGACGAAATTCAACAGCATTGTCGCGATCTTGACGATGACTTCGAGAACACCGGCACGCGCCGCCATGTCGCCAAGCCAAGCCGTCACCGGAATAAAGATCACGTAAAACAAGGCGACTTTGAGCATGGCAATAGGCACATTGTTGGCCGATTTGAAAGTATAGCGCCGATTTAACGTAAAGTTCCAGAGCACGGACAGAGTGACAGAGATCACATGTCGTACCGCGTAAGACCAGAACGGTACGATTAAGCCAAAAAGGAAAAAGGAACCTGCCTCAATTCCCGCCGCAGAGAGCGACAGCAACGTAAACTTTAACACCTGAATCCAAGATTCGCGTGTTTTTTCTAGTGACGGTTTTTTTGCTTTGTCTGGCGATGTTGTCGCCGCGTCTCCCTTGGTCATTTTAAAGCCCCCCTATAAGATCCATTTAGAAGCAGAAAAGCTCTTCCATTACATTTTGATACAACTAAAGCCCGTACGTGATGTGATGGTTAATAAAACCATCTTTTCGTTAAAGCGCTATCTTACAATTTCATTTTACCTAATCGCTCCACATATACTCATGCAACTTGCCTACTTATTCAGCAATTTAAAGAATGAACGATTAGCACCATAAAGTTTTTTATAAATCGAGAAATGAAGATCGTGTACTTCCTTTGTGGAGGAATCCGGCATGTAAACGTGGTTTGCAGGAATGAAATCCCTGAGGAGTTTCAGATCCGGCAAAGCTCCCAATCCGCGTGCCACCATCATAGCCGCACCCACTGCACCGACGTTTTGAGGGTCAGTTACCGTCTCAATAGGCCTTTGAAGAATATTGGCAAGGATTCCCGCCGTCACCGGCGAAAGGGCGCCGCCTCCGACAAATCGGATATGCCCATCAATGGGTATCTTCCGCTCTATTGTCTCTACGAACCAGCGCATGTGATAGCAAACGCCTTCTACAACCGATCGAATCAATTCCGTCTTACCTGTTTCAAGACCGATATTGAAAAAAATCGTGCGCGCCGATGCATCTTCAAAAGGACACCTGTTCCCGTGGAGCCAAGGCGTGCTGATGACCCCGTTCGATCCGTCCGGCACCTGATTGATCACGTACGAAAGATAGTCATAAAGGCTCTCGTATGTGCTTTCCGGATCTTCTGCAACATCAGTCTTAGAAAGGTAAATATTGATTTCATCCAGAGCTAGATGGTCGCGCACCCACTCCAAACATTTTCCCGCTGTCTCCAGTTCAGCGAAATAATTGTAAAGCCCTTCTTGTACACCTACAACGGAAGCGATCATCGCCTGAATGTCGACCGTATTGCGATCCGTCACGACCGATGCCCAACCCGATGTGCCCATATAAATGTGCGCCTGCCCCGGGTGAACACATCCCGAACCGACACCGATTAGAGCGGCATCGCTACCTCCGGAAAAGACGGGAATGCCTGCCATTAAGCCCAATGACTCCGCCGCCTCCGGCAAAAGACCTCCCACTTCTTCTTCTGATTCCACGATCTCCGGCATATGGTCAGGGTCAATGCCTAGTCTTCTCATCAGTGCCTTGCTAAACGCATTAGGCGCCTTGCGATCAAGAAGCAATGTTGCAAACGCCGAATCACGGCTCATGGTGAACCTGCCGGTCATACGTGCGATGAGCGCGTCTTTCACATCCATCCACTTATACACACGTTGATAAATCTCCGGCTCATGCTCTTTGACCCACAAGTATTTCCAGACGGGATCTTTATCACTTGCGGCCATGACACCTGTATGGTAAAGACTTGAAAGGACGAAAGGAAGCGATGCGCCTGCAACGCGCGGCCACTGACCGCTGTATTTATTACGGATAGAGCCTGACCGCTGATCCATATAACTCATCGAATTTCTGACGGGGCGCGCATTTTGATCGAGCAAAACGAGACTTTGTGCCTGCGCACAGAAACTGATCCCCGCGATGCGACTCGTCCATTCCGGATAGCGGGCAACAAGTTCTTGCGTCGTCGTACTAAGCGCATCCCACCACTCTTCCGGATCCTGTTCCGCACCGCCATTAGGAAGCACTGTCAAATCATAGGAGGCATAGCTGGAATCTAATAGATAAAAAGGTGTCTCCGCTTCACCATCCGTACTCAATGCGTTCTTTGTCCGAGTGTTCGTCTGCGGCAAACTTATATTTGTTCGGTCTTCACCATTTGTACGCGGTACGCCGTTTGTCCTGTCTTTCTTGGAAGCTTCATCCTGAAACGCATAAAGACATGTCTTCACACCGGTCGTTCCCACATCATACGTCAAAATAATCATCACATTTTCGTCTTTCTGTCTAAACGTCGTTTCCGTCAATGCGCACAACGAGCCCGCTCGAATCCGAATTCAAGACGGTACAGACGAGATGGACACACGATTTTCGGTTTCCTTTTCCTTCTTGCGGACTGAATGTGCAAAACCATTTAAAGAAACATTTATCAAGATCTTAACATAACTTGCCGTATTTCGACTTTCCTTTTAAGAAATGGATGACATCGTACTGTTAAACGACGAGGTAATATTAAGTAACGACGGAATATTATAATATAGAGTAATATTAATTGACAAAATGAACTCTTAAGCGTAGGCTTCTTCTTGGATATTCTATCCGGAAAATGGGTATCTGACTTCTAAAGGTCATCCGTTGCCATCATGAATAAAACGGTACAAAGGCAGCGAATCATCTTTGATAGAAACAATGTCATCGTGCCGAAAAGTACGATCATGTTTTATACATTTTAGAGGGGGTAATCACATGATTGATTTGAGCGCGCAAACTGTCGAGCAACACATTCGCGAATTAGATGAATTGATCAAAAAACCGATTTACAGCATTTCGCGCGACGCTTTGGCACATTACGAGAACGAGTACTACGCCAAAAAATGCACACGTAGCTATCAAATGATACAGGAAGCTAAAAAGGTTATTCCGGGCGGTGTGCAACACAACTTGGCGTTTAACCATCCTTTTCCGCTCGTATTCACGAAAGCGGAAGGCGCATTTCTTGAGGACGTTGACGGCAACCGCTATTTTGATTTTCTGCAAGCCGGCGGTCCGACTGTCTTGGGATCGAATCCTCCTGAAATCCGCGAAAAAGTGATTGAGCTTCTCGAAACGTGCGGCCCTGCAACCGGTCTTTTTCACGAATTTGAATACCGCATCTCAAAACTCGTCACCGACCTCGTTCCTTCTGTTGACTGGCTGCGACTTCTGAATTCGGGTACAGAGGCCTGCATGGTATCCATCAGGATCGCCCGTCTGGCCACAAAACACAAGCATATTCTGAAGATGGGCGGTGCTTACCACGGCTGGAGTGATCAGCTTGCCTACGGTATTCGCGTTCCAGGCAGCAAATGGACGCAATGTCACGGCATCCCGCGCTTCGTTTTCAAAGGCATCGACGAATTCTTCCCCGGAGATCTCAACGATCTTGAGCGCAAGCTGCGCCTTAAATCACTGCGTGGCGGCACGGCTGCTGTCATTCTGGAGCCTGTAGGTCCTGAAAGCGGCACGCGTCCGATCAGCAAGGAGTTCGTACAGGGTGTTGAAAAACTTTGCCGTAAATACGGTGCGCTATTGATCTTCGATGAGGTCGTCACCGCTTTCCGTCTGTCGCCACACGGTGCACAGAGTCTCTTAGGCGTCGAACCGGACCTCACCGTCTTCGGTAAAGTGCTCACCGGCGGTTATCCGAGCGCCGGCGGTATCGGAGGTAAACAGGAATTTATGAAATACCTTGCCGCAGGCATTCAAACAGGCGACAAGGTCAAAAAAGCGCTTGTCGGCGGCACCATGGCAGCCAATCCTTTGAGCGCGCTGGCCGGATACTACACCATCCAACGCATCGTTGAGACCAACGCATGCGAGCAAGCGAACCGAATGGGCGATCGCTTGACTGCCGGTTTGAGAAAGCTTATCGAAAAACACAAACTCCCCTTTGTGGCGTTTAACCAAGGGTCGATCTGTCACCTTGAAACGGTCGGAACGATGCATTTTAGCATCAACTGGCTCAAACCGTGGACCATTCCGCAAATCATCCATGAAACATCCGCAAGAAAAACGGAAATGGAACACATGGGAGCCGCTTACATGGCGGAAGGTCTCGTCACACTTGCAGGAAGCCGGCTCTACGCCAGCGCGGCTTACGACGAAGAGCTCATCGACCAAGCACTCGAAGCCTTCGATCGCGTTTTCAGTCATGTTGTGAAGCTTTGACGATGCAAAAATGCCATTATAATCATTTTAATAAAGACGGCGAAGGTAAACGATGATGGACATTCAAAAGATTAAAACAGATGCCTCACCGGATGAAACAGCTGTCCGGCGTAGACTCATCTCGCTAGCACATGACTTTCTTAAAGAAGGACTTGTCGTTCGCACATGGGGGAACTTCAGCGCCAGCCTTGGCGACGATACCTTTATTATCACTCCGTCGGGTCGAAGCTATCACGATCTGGAGCCGGATGAACTCGTAAAATGCAGCATCGCCACTGGTAAAAAACTCGAGTCCGAGCTCGGGACACCGTCTTCTGAGGCGCCAATGCATGCCATCGTTTACCGGAAGCGTCCCGAATACAAAGTCCTTGCGCACACACATCAAGTCTACGCTTCAGCTCTTTCCTTGGCATCCTCTCCTATCGTTCTTAACGATATTTTCCGAGAGCGCCTTGGAACAAGCGTCATAGCGATTTCACCTTACGGACTTCCCGGCACCAAACGCCTCCACCGCCATATGGAAGAAAGCGTGCAAAATCTCGATGCACCCTTTATCCTGATGGAACGCCACGGCGCGTTCCTTTTTGGAAAAAACGACGACGATTGTCTCACACGCGCGCGCACATTAGAAACCTGCGCACGAGCACTTTATGAAGAGCGCGTTGGACGTCGCGACACACCGCGCGCTTCGGTTCACGACGATACAGCTGAGGAAAAAGCGGCAGCGAGTGTCATCAGGTCCATCGATCAAATGGCCGTTAGCGTATCACGCGACCCCGAGCTGCAGCATTTGCTTGACCGTCCGATGGGCGCTTATCTCGACGATTTTGCCCAAATCTGCGGCGTCAAAATCAGATGTGAACCCGGCAAGAATAATGTCTTCTTCATGCCGGAAAAGCGGCAAGCAGTCTGCTTTGCCGACACGATAGCGGAAGCGCAAAACGTGCGCGCCGTGCTCGAGAAAAACACTCGAGCGTGCCACATCGCGCTTTTAGAACGCAAAAAACCGCTCGCCTTTTGGGAATCTCGTCTCATGCGTTATATCTATCAGAATAAGTATTCCAAAAAGGCTCAGCGCGAAGAATAGGCTCGCAAAGAGCTGAAAAGAGCTTGAAAAGAGCGGGATTCTGAATGCCAGATTGAACTGAGCGCCCCGCGCTTCTCGCTGTACAGCTTACTTTGCCATTCAGCCGAAAAGAGCGGGACATGGGTTGACACACCTCATTAGTCCACAAAAATGCTTTTCTGTGGTACACTGATTGCCGATTGTAAAACTTGAAGATGATTCCGCTTGCTGTAATCACAATATAACGAAGCACCAAAGCAGCCTCAGCAGAGCCAATCTATCAGCGAGGTGCGGCAGATTACAAGCTGAATAGTCATACAAGAATTTGCATATTTTACGACACGGAGAAGTACCGAAGTGGCCGTAACGGGGCTGACTCGAAATCAGTTTATCGGGCAACCGATACGAGGGTTCGAATCCCTCCTTCTCCGCCACAATTTGTCCCAAAACGCCGTCATACCAGGCGTCTTGGGGCTTTTTTGTTCCAAAAAAACGTTAAAATCAACCCCTTTTTCGGCGTTTTGAGAGACGG
>JAAZKK010000059.1 GCA_012799825.1 Clostridiaceae bacterium
ACACCGTCACGCATATTGCCCGACCGCACGAACAGAACTTCAATTAGACGTTACTCAGAAAACACCGTCACGCATATTGCCCGACCGCACGAACAGAACTTCAATTAGACGTTACTCAGAAAACACTGTCCCGCACATTGCCCAGCCGCACGCACAGAACTTCAATTAGACGTTACTCGGAAAACACCGTCACACATATTGCCCAGCCGATCGTTGAACAACCTGATCGTCCAGAAAGGAAACAAATTATGATTTTTCACGACATCACTACCCTCGATACAGAAGGAAATACTCGCAAACATCAGACAGTCATTACTGCAGGTGCTTTCATTCGCTCCATCGCTCCTTGCAAGGGCACGATTGAAGAGGCTCGCCAATCGGAAGACGACGTCTATGACGGCACAGGAAAACTGCTGATTCCCGGTTTTTTTAACAATCACTCACATGTTCCGATGACGCTGACTCGCGGCTACGGAGAAGGCCTGTTGCTGCAAGCTTGGCTTTACGATCGAATATTCCCTTTTGAAACCCTCCTGACAGAAGGAGATGTGTACTGGGGAGCTCTTCTCGGCATTGCTGAAATGTTGCGCGGCGGCACAGTATCCTTTACAGATATGTACATGCGTCTTGGCGGTATTTCACGTGCAGTCATCGAGTCCGGCATTAAAGCAAACATTTCCAATGGACTCAACGGCGATGATTCAACCATTTTAGATGAAACGGCATGGTACCGTGAGACGGAAACCGTTATCAAAGACGCTGCCACTTCAGGTGGACGATTAATCGCTGACGCCTCACTGCACGCCCAGTATACAAGCACACCACACGTCGTCGAGCAACTTGTTCGCTATGCAAAAGACCGTCAGCTCAACATGCACGTCCATCTTTCCGAAACAGAGGGCGAACATCGCTCATGCAAAGAAAAGTACGGCAAAACGCCGACTCGCTATTTTTATGATCTTGGACTTTTTGATGTCCCAACCTCTGCCGCACACGCCATTTTCATAGAAGACGAGGATTATCCGCTTTTATTGGAGAAAGGTGTGACACTCACCCATATGCCGTCATGTAACCTCAAAATAGGCAGCGGTATCGCAGATATTAAAAAATGGCACGATCATGGCATTAATGTCACCATCGGAACGGACGGCGCAGGAAGCAACAACAATTTGGACATGATTGAGGAAGTGACTTGGGCATCCTATATTGCTAACGGTATTCATCGCAATCCTGTCACATTTACCAGTGGTGAGCTTCTGTCCTTCGCAACCCGTAATGGTGCGCTGGCGCAAGGCCGACGTGACACTGGTCTGCTCAAAGAAGGTTATCGTGCCGATCTTGCCGTTGTTGATATGAATGCGCTGCATTTCCAGCCACACTATGATCTGGGCACAAGTCTGTTCACCTCTGCCAACGCAAGCGACGTATGTCTCACCATGGTTGACGGCAAAGTTTTATATCGGGATGGCAACTTCACGACCATCGACATCGAGAAAGTTATCGCCAATGCAACACATTGTCGTGATGAGAAGCTAGCTGCACTAGGAAAAGTATAAACTCTGGACAAACGTACCGTAGACAAAATAAAGCCAATATGATCTGATTGTATCTGCCGACCGTGTTGCTTTCTAATCCGAATCAATACGATCCGCCGGCACTTATCTGCAAGACTATTATTTGAATCGATAAGTTGTTAATTATAGCGGATAAAAAGTTGACAGGGACCCGTGACTCGGATCCCTGTCAGAGGAGACGTATGAAGAGGTGTTGTAGCTCTTTGCTACAGCTATAAGATAACGCCCTGATGTAAAATTGAAACAGTATGAGTTTGAACAATTATGACATTCGCGTGATTTCTTGTCCTAAAATACGGCAAAGCTCCAGCGCTCACCCCTCTACCTTTCATCATTTTGTCATTTTTAAAGTTCCCGTTCTGGTTCTGGCGTTGAGCATGTTACTTGTAACATGTGGCTGCCACAGTCTCGGGCAATTAATACATGACCCGGATGCCCCGATTTCACCACTCACGGCTCTGGCAAAACCTCGCATCAAAAAAACACCGCTCCAGCTCAATGATAACGCGCCAATTTCACATGAAGACGCAGCGTCATTAGCAATGTCCCTTGATGAACCGTTGGAACAATACGATGTGCTCAGACCCGGCGGACCTGCAAACATAAACAGCATGCAACGATCAACCGTTCTACGCGCAGTCGATGGCGACACATTAATGGTGCTCATTGACGACAAACCAACGCGCTTGCGCCTAATCGGCATAGATGCACCAGAGTCCTATTCTCATCACGACAAGAACCGGAGAACACACCTAGGCGAGTCCGTTTCGCGCATTGTGCAAGCCTGGCTTACAGACAAAACAGTTTACCTCGAATATGACACCAAACAAGAAGACCAATACGGTCGCCTGCTCGCTTACGTCTGGATCGACAATCATCAAATGATCAACGAAATCCTTGCTCGCGAAGGACTCGTCGACGTTAAATGTTACAAACCAAATGTGCGCTACGACAATTACTTCGCCATGCTCGAACACCTCGCCAAAAAAGAGCAACGCGGCATCTGGGCAACACCAATATTCGCAAATGATCCCTCCGAATAACCTTGACGAAATGTTGATCTTAACTTGTATTCTAATCCTCCGCAATTCGAAAAACATCAATTTTTCAATTATTAATGAAAGAATGTCTCAATTTCAACAAGCAGGTTTTCTCCTATGTCCACAGGTAAAATCATTTATCTCGAACGTAGCATTAAACACCATAT
>JAAZKK010000041.1 GCA_012799825.1 Clostridiaceae bacterium
GAACAAAAGATTTTAAATTACATTAAATCTAATCCCAGAGTGACATATGAAATATTGGCAGAGGAATTTAGTGTTTCCACAAGTACAATTAAACGAAATATCGCAAAACTTACAAAATCCGGATTTTTAGAGCGTAAAGGTGGCAAACGTTATGGCTATTGGGAAGTTGTTGATTTTGTTGAGTAGAAATGTCTAATAGGTGTCGTTTGAATCTAATGTGATGCAATGCGAAGAATAATATTATTGCTGGAAGATACACCTGAAGGAAAAGAGTTTTATCGAACATTGCGCTGATAGTATAGGCTAACGTTACTTAATTCGGAATTGAAGATACAGTGACAAATTATGACAAAAGAGGCTCTCGACCTATTTGTTTTAGATATCAATTTGCCTGATGGTGACGGATTGCTTTTTCTAGATTGAAACCGCTTAGCATGATCGACTCCATCTGAGGCAGCTTGGCTGGAACCCTATAGTGCCATAGAATATCCGCAAATAGCAGGAGGAAAAAAGATTTCGGTCAAAGCTGTGTCGGCAGAAAGAACATTTTGGGAGAAGGCAACCATTCTTCTCTTCATCGTCAAACCTATCGTCCAGCTGAAGAAAAATTGCGAACGAATGCAAGAGATGTTTATAGGAGAAAGTCTGCAGTTTGAAGATATCGTGTAGACAATTCGTTCTCTGATAGCAGAGATTTATGAATTATGCTTGCACCGAATATCGCACAATATTCGGCGCAATGAGAATATACATATCGCAATACAGTGGGCCTTTGTCCGATAAATCGAACACTTTGTAAGAAAAAGCGGTCAAACAGGAGACAGTATGGCTGAAATAGATGAGTTAATGATTCGGTTGGAAAAGCTTGAATCTGAAAATTCATATCTTAAAATGCTCCTTGAGCAGGCAGGGATTAAATATGAGCTTATTGATGCCGCAAGTAATCCTCATGATGAATCGTTCGATCCCGATCAAGGAAGTCGAATTCTTACGGAAAAAATCACACGCAATCACGCCCAGAAATTTTACTCCTATTTCTGGGGAAGAACGGATGTTTACAGTAAACGGTCGCAAAATAAAACTACAGGAAAGGCAGCCTATTACCCCCAATGTGATAACTTCTGGAGAAACGGAATCTGCCCGAGAGTATTAGGTGCTAAGGTAAAGTGCAAGGACTGCAATAATCGTCGCTGGACGAAGCTGGAAGTTACTCAAATTGAAAACCATTTGCGCGGTCTCAAGAAGGATGGCTCTGATGTAATTGGAATTTATCCATTGTTTCCTGACGGAACTTGCAGATTTCTTGTCTTTGATTTTGACAATCACGATAAGGGAGCGGAAGAACATGAATACGCCAACACAGATGACAGTTGGATCGACGAAGTTGAAGCGCTTCGGGAAATCGGAAAAGCAAACGGAATTTCTATGCTGGTTGAACGTTCACGCTCCGGAAAAGGAGCGCATGTATGGATATTCTTTGACGCGCCGACTCCCGCAAATCTTGCTCGTAAATTCGGTTTTTCTTTACTGGACAAAGGTGCAGAATCAGTAAATATGAAATCTTTTCGCTTTTATGACCGCATGCTTCCTGCGCAAGATTATATTGAAGATGGAGAATTAGGAAATCTAATCGCTTTACCGCTTCAAGGACAGGCTTTGAAGCATGGAAACAGTGCTTTTGTAGATGAGCGGTGGAACGCTTATCCTAATCAATGGACGGCACTACAGAGTGTAAGAAGACTTTCTGCCTCTAGGATAGAAGAATTGCTGATTAAGTGGAAGATTTCCTCTACAGAGCTATGCTTAGACAGCGCTGCTCAAACGGAAAATGATGATGTTAAACCATGGGAACGCAGCAAACATTTGCACGCTGAGGATGTATCCGGAAAACTATCTATTACCGTATCGAATCTGTTATATGTCAATACAGGCAATCTCAAACCAAGGATTCAAAATCAAATTAGAAGGATGGCGGCATTTCCGAACCCGATATTCTTCCGAAATAAAGCGATCGGCTTATCGAACTATGCAAATTCAAGATATATTTACCTTGGAGAAGACGATAACGGTTATATTTGTATTCCACGTGGACTACTGGAACATCTGATTGAGAAGCTTAAAACAGCCGGAATTCCTTATTTTATCTCGGATAAACGAACGGGCGGGACAGCAATCAAGGCTGAGTTTATCGGCGAATTACGGTATAGCCAGAAAAAAGCTGTCAACGCATTAATGCAATATGATAACGGTATTTTAAGTGCTGCTACTGCTTTCGGAAAAACAGTAGTCTGCAGCAATTTGATTGCCCGAAAACAGGTCAATACTTTAATTCTTCTTGAGTCTTCGTCCCTAATTGAGCAATGGGAAAAATCCCTTTCGACTTTCTTGAAGATAGATGAGGAACTGCCTGAATATAAAACAAAAACCGGTCGCATCAAAAAGAAAAAAAGCCTCATCGGAATTATTCAGGGCGCAAAAGATACATCAACAGGCATAGTGGATATCGCTATGGTCGGTTCTCTATATAAAAAAGGCGAATTCCATCTGAGGTTGAAAGACTATGGCATGATTCTTGTTGACGAGTGCCACCACAGCGCCTCAGAAACTATCAGCAGAATATTACGAGAAGTCCCTGCCAAATATTTGTATGGCGTTACTGCAACACCATTTCGCAGTGATGGCCTGGATCGTATTAATGAGATGCTTCTCGGGCCGGTTCGTTTTGAATATTCAGCAAAAGAAAAAGCGGAGGAACACGGAATTGACTATCTGATAGTTCCCCGCTTTACAAGAACGGTCAGTCCACACGGACGAGACAGGCTTCATATTAACGACGCCTATGAAATTATACGCAACAATGAACTTCGCAATGAACAGATCGTCGATGATATTAAATTCTGCATCACGGCAAACCGTACACCTGTTGTCTTGACGCGGTTTACTGAGCATGCCGATACTCTGTATGATTTGCTTAAGGACTGCGCCGATAATGTTTTTCTTCTGACAGGAAAAAAGTCAAAAAAAGAACGGCGTGAACTCCGAGCTCAGATGGATTCAGTTCCTGTGACGGAAAGCCTGATTCTGGTTGCTACCGGACAGTTGATCGGTGAAGGTTTTGATTACCCGAGACTTGATACCTTAATTATGGCTGCCCCGGTTGCGTGGAA
>JAAZKK010000016.1 GCA_012799825.1 Clostridiaceae bacterium
AAAAGATCCTGAGAGATCTTTTTATCTTCATTTTTTCCATGCGATTTTTCGCAAAAAGACGGCATAAATTGACTGCGATGGCATGACAAAATACTAATAGCTGATTTGTTCAGCGAGCCCTAATTTAAGGATAAATAGCTGGTTTAATTTTTTCAGCTTAGCGAAAGCACCTCCCGACAGTCTTGGCAGCTGAAATAATTTAAGGCAAATAGTTTGTTGAACTTCCCTGTTTATAAACTTCCATCTTCCTAAGCATTTATCCGAGCAGCTGAAGAAGAAAAAAGCGGATATAATTTATAGCCAACCAAACAGGCTAAGGCGGCTTTGGCAATGTCACCCGGAATGAAGATCAGCACACCGTACGTAAGTGCCTGCGAAAATGATTGTGCTTCACCCGTATAAAGTCGCAACATCCCCATCATATAAAAAAGCCCTACAACGTAAATAAGTACCGAGACGAGCACGATATGAATCATCATCGGGCGCAATCTTCCCTGTGTTCGCGCAGTCAAAAGAGATAAAAGCGGCGCGGCTACAACAAAGACAAGAACAAAACCGAAACTGGGCGATATCACGACAGCCCATCCACCTATAATAATCTTCAAAACGAGATGCAGAAGCACAGAAAAAAAAGATTCTGCCAGATCTAGAAGAATCCCCGCAAGCAATACACCAAACGTTTGTAGCGTGATGGGAACAGGCCCCACCGGTATCCGAATTAAACTGCAAACCATGATTACAACAGCCATAAGCGCCACCCTCGCAATAAAGCGGGTCGACTTTCTTCTAGTCGTATGATTCCTATTATTGTCGGCGTTTAGATATTCCTGATGATCCATTTTGTTAATCTCTCAAATTCCTTTTCACGACATCTCATTCATCTTGATAGTCTTGCAAATTCCTCTTTTAAAACAACACATTCATCCTGATGATCTTCCAAATAACTTTTCACAACATCTCATTCGTCTTGATAATCTTCCGAATTCCTCTTTTAAAGCAACCTATCTTGATGAACTTCAATTATTAGACTGCGACATCATGATCATGCTGTTAGTCTTTCAAATTTAACTTTAAGAAAACCTCTTGTAGTGTGAACGACATTAAATATGCCATAAAGCTAGCTTCATTACAGCCACTTCAATGCCTATCTACTGGATTCCTCAGCGCTATAGCAATATAGCAACCTTAATACTGCGACGTCTCCTCAACTCTTCATCTTGCTGTAGAGCGTGAGTGTTAACTCACATGTCTTAATACAACAAAATCCTGCTCACAGTCATCACCAAGCATTTCAGGTGATCATTCTACCCAAAAAAGCCATATAAAGCCACATCGTTCTTTACCACTTCTGCTTGTCGGCACATGAAAGGTCGGTATGTGAACAGCTCTATAGACCCCGTAGGAAATTATCTTAACGCAATACTATGTGTCGCGCTCATCCTTATCGCACTTATATGTTTTAATCCAATGTCCGGCATGCAAGTTTCACTACATATTCTTTTGGACAATTTTTCGATTTTATTTAAAAAGAAAAACACACATCTAATAAAGAAAGGTACTTTTTCTAAAAGATATGAAAAGATGACCACCATTTGGTGCAAAAAAGCTCGTTTTTCAAAATTAATTGGAAAAATGACCACCGCACGAAATCGGCCACGACAGCTTTTCTAAATTATCTAAAAAACTGGCCACGCAAATTCAGACAATCCACTATAACGACAGTTTTTCTGAATAATCTTAATAACTGTCCACGCTGTGCCTTATGGCCAGTTTTTCTAAATTAACTGAAAAACTGGACGCGGCTTGTGGTTGAGGTACCTGTTCTCTATTGGCACAAATTCTATAAAACTTGAAAAACTGTCCACCATGGCATCCCGTACGGCCACTTTTCCTAACAAAACTAATAAACTGGACGCGGCTTGTGGTTGAGGTGCCTATTCTCTATTGGCACAAATTCTATAAAACTTGAAAAACTGTCCACCATGGCATTCCGTACGGCCACTTTTCCTAACAAAACTGAAAAATTGGATGTAGATTGCGAGTGAGGATGTCTGTTTTTCTCAAATATCTGAAAAACTGGCAAGGGAAGGTTTCAAAAATTGTCCCGAGTGAGTCTTGAAAGTCTGGTGGTCGGTTTTAACCCGGCATGTTACATTTATCAGTAAGTTGCATTTAATAAGAAACTGCACCTCTAGTTTGTGGTTTCTAACCCAGTTTTCGAGGTGCAGCTTCCTACTCGTTCTCAGGCAAATAGATGCTTCTTTAGGATTTCGATTGTTTTATTGTATCCGGCAATCAAGGCTCCTTCGGGATTCGGATTGCCTATTGCCACTGGTAAATTAAGGGTTTTTTGGATTTCGATATTCATTAATTGTTCGGTGGTGGTTGAGATGTTAACTCTTTTTTAACTGTTCCATCCGGGTTTAGCCGTTTTTTCAGCCAGTCTTTCCCTTCCATTATTCTGGCAACCAGCATGGCGCAGGTGGTGTCGCCGATCACGGCCAGCACAGTCGCCGGGGCATCAATAATCCAACCAATGGTTACGATGATTGTGAAAGCTTCCGGCGGGAAACCATACAAGCTGACAATCAACAGTTCGCCGATCATGCCACCACCCGGGATACCACTCATGACTACCCCGCTCAACATTGCCACCAAAAATGCAGAGGCAAAAGTGCCAAATCCTGTGAACGGAACTCCGAACAGCCCAAACAGGAAGGCAATTTTCAATATACCGCTCAGACAGGCTGCTTCGGTATGAGCGCTGGCACCTACCACCAGCACGATGTCATTGATGTATTTCGGAATTCCGATCTTTTCAGCTCCGGCCAGATTTACCGGCAAAGTGGCAATACTGCTTTGCGTACCGAAGGCGGTAACAATCGTTGAGAACATTCCCTTCCAATACCTTTTAACCCCCAATGTTCCGGCAGCGATAAACGCAAATAATGACAGGAAAATAGCACAGTATACGACCAAAGCAGCCACATAGATCAGGAAGACCCTGCCATATGATCCGATCATCTGCGATCCGTATTCTCCTACCAGTGATGCAAAGAATCCGGCAAGACCAATCGGCGCGTAATACATAATGATTTTAATTGTTTGCATGCACACTTCAGTCATTGCAACGAAAAACTCTGAGATCTTCTTTCCCTTTTCGCCGGCTTTGGTTATTGCAAATCCGAAAATCATCGAAAAGACAATGAGAGCCAGAATGTGAGACCTTGAAAGTAATTTATTGAAATCATCCGTGGTAAATGCATTGACAATACTGTCGATCGTATTAATCGTCTCAATCTCCCCGGGCGCCTCCAATGCAATATCTGCTCCGGCAGCCGGCGGAAATGCAACAACGACAACCAGCATAAAAACAGTCGCGACCAACGAAGTTAATATAAAAACGATGAACATATTGGCAACAAGTTTGCCCAATTTTTTAGTATCTGCAAAGTTACCGATCGCACCAATCACGCTGGAAAGAACCAGGGGAACCACTGATACGAATAAAAGGTTCATCAAGATCGTTCCCAAAGGCTTGAGAACGGTAGCCTTTTCGCCAAAAATCAAACCGATCACACAACCAACAACAATAGAGATTAACAAAATGATATTGAATCTATTTTGTTGCCAGAATGTGTTTTTCTTACCTTCTACCATGTCCGCCTCCGTATCAAAATAATTGTGTTTGCCCAAATAGAGCAGTCGTCCCGCCGGCAATGGCACAGCACACCGGCTCATCGGTGGGAATGATCTTTTTACGAAGAATATCCGTCATTCCGCCAAATACTTTTGAGTTATATACATCTTCGATGAAGATGCCTTCCCGCAAGTCAAAACAATTGAGCTTGCCCAAATAGAGCAGGTGTTCCACCGGTAATGACACAGCACACCGGCTCATCGGTGGGAATGATCTTTTTACGAAGAATATCCGTCATTCCGCCAAATACTTTTGAGTTATATACATCTTCGATGAAGATGCCTTCTTTGGCGGCAAGATATTTAATTGCCGCAATCGATTCGGGCGTAGATTTTTCATACCCACCACCAAGATACTCGTCATAAAACGCAACAAAATCATCTATATCTGCCTGACGTTTAACCTCCAATCTTTTTTCCAAGTGATCAAAAATATCAGAAATGATGCATTTTAGTTTTGGAATGTCGTACTCAACAGTAATCATATGCATTTTTATCGACTTGCCAAACAATGAAAAACCAAAAGCCAGTCCCGCCTCTGTCGGCCCGGCAGAACCGCAAATAAAGACATGCTTCAGATCAATATGCTGTTGCTCCGCTTGGTGAAGAATTTCGAAGGCCGCGTTGACATAACCTAAAGCACCAACGTAGGGATCACCTATCACATAAGGACGCTGCCCCTCACTCTCGAGTTTAGCTTTATGTTCAAGGAGTAGTTTGGTTCTTTCTGTCTCCGGAATTTTTCCAACAAAATGTGTTTCTGTACCAAGGATTTTATTCAGCAAAATGTTCCCGTTATATTGTTTAGGTTCAGTGGCATTATGGAAAATGACGCACTTCATTCCACACTTTGCTGCCGCAACTGCCGCCAGTCGGCACTGATTTGATTGTGGCATGCCTTGAACTAATAAAACATCCGATTTAGTAGCAATAGCCTCACCGATCCAAAACTCAAGGCTGCGGAGCTTATTTCCGCCCATTCCGATACTCATAAGATCTTCACGTTTGAGGTATAGGTGATCGTGCCCAAGATCTCGCCCAACGTTTTCAATCTTATGCATCGGTGTCATGTCATCCAACAGTCTTATACGTGGGACATTTGAAAATATCATATAGCCTGTTTCCTCCTTGTATATTAATTATTCTTCAATCCAAATTTCGGACACCATCACTAAATAAGACACATGATGATTTTCGTTTTCCTATACAAAAATATCTCTAGTTTGCAAGACATAAAGATACTAGACCCTTCAGTCTGTTATCTTTGCCGAAATAATTATTCCGTAATAATTATACATTTTAGTGCTTGTTTTATGAAGAATCAAGAGGGTGATCAAAACATGATTTTCCAAAAACTAATGACTAGCAAGAACAAGAATATGATAGTTTAATCTGTCTTATCTGAATAATGCTGTCAAAACTATCAAAAAAATTTTGCAGGAGTACAATTCTACGTTTTGCGATAGGTGCTGGGAGAAAAAAGGACAAGAACAGGAAAGATCTCGAGCCTACCCATGACCATGGCAAGGGTCATGATGAGCTTGGCCATGTTAGGCAGTTCCTTGTAGTCGAGCGACGGCCCCAAAAGGTCAAGACTGTGGCCGATGTTGTTAAGCGTGGCGATAACAGCATTAAAGACACCGCTGAAGTTCTCGGCAAAGGGACTCAAGAGCAGCAGGAGGACAAAAAAGACAGAGAAATAACAGATAAAATAATAGATAATACTGCGCTGGGTATTATTGTCAAGCTGGCGGCCATCAAATTGTATGGGCACGCTGCGGCTTGGATTGATGGCATGGCGTATTTCCTGCCGAATGGTCTTCACAAAGACGGCTACACGCGCCACTTTAAAGCCCGAAGTCGAAGAACCGGACATAGCGCCGCTGAACATGAGGATCAGCAGGACGACACGGCAAAAGGTTGGCCAAGCATTAATATCCACCGTCGTATAGGCTGTGGTTGTAATAACGGATGTGACAGTAAAAAAGACATCCTGCATCATTTGCAAAATACTTTCGTACAGGCGAAAGATCTGCAAAGAAATGAGAACAACGGCTCCAGCGATAATGCCGAGATACCACTTGAGCTCCTCGCTCTTTTTAACTTGACGCCATTTTCCAACCGCAATGAGATAGAAAAAGTTGAAATTCATACCGAAGACTAACATGCCTATGGCCATAACCATTTGAACATAGTTGCTCCCGTAGTGGGCAAGATTGTTCTCTTTAATACCGAATCCACCCGTACCCGCCGCACCGAAAGCGAGAAGGAAAGACTCAAACAAGGGAACGCCGCCTATGGCCAAAAAGAACACCAGAAGCACGGTCATTGATAGGTAGATAATATAGAGCAGATGGATAGAGGAGCTGACGCGCGACTCAACCTTGCCGGAATAGGGACCGGGCAGCTCCGCCCGCATAATGTAGAGACCTTTATGACCGAACTGGGGCATGAAGCGCAGAACAAAAACAAGCATCCCCATGCCGCCTATCAGGAGTGTAAAACTGCGCCAAAAGAGTAAGGAGTGAGGCAAATTTTCAACATTGCCAAGTACGCTTGCTCCCGTGGTGGTAAAACCGCTTGTCGCCTCAAATAGGGCGTCTACAAAGGAAGGAACATAGCCGCTGATCAAAAAGGGTAAAGATCCGAAAAGGGAGAGCAGCATCCAAATAACCGAAGCAAAAACCAGCCCTTCCAAAGCATAGAAATCTTGCCTTTCGGGCTTCTTCCCCGCCAAAAATAGACCGACAAAAAAACAGATCAGAGCGGAAGCAACAAAACTTGCGATCATGGCGAAACTTTCGCGGTAGATGAGAGCCACTATGAGAGAGGGCAACATCATAAAGCCCTCCATAGAGAGTATCCTCCCCCACAAATAACGTAAAAATCGCCAATTCATAGCTTACGCTTCACCTGACAAAATACTGTCCAAAGTGCGAATGCTCTGACCTACGCCGAGGACAATGACACTGTCGCCTTCCTGAACAGCGTCGTCACCTGCAGGAATGATAAGATTGTTTTCACGTATGATCAGGGCGACAATGATGTTCTTTTTGAGGCGAATCGTCTTGAGAGCCTTGTTAACCATCTTGGCCTCACGTTTGACTTTAAAAGTGACCGCCTCGGCTACTCCGTTTTCAAGACGATGATAATCCTCAATCTCGGAATCAGCCGTAATCTCCAGCGAACGCACGTAGCGGATAATACTGTTAGCAACCAAGTGCTGAGGCGTAATGATCGTACCAAGGCTATCAGCATGCAAGAGCGGTATAAGATTGACACGAGAAACTTTGCTGATCGTCTTTCTCACACCCTGCTTATGCGCAAAGAGCGAAAAGAGAAGGTTCTCCTCATCAACACCGGTCAGAGCCACCGTAACATCATAGTTTGACAGGCGTTGTTCGTTAAGAAAATTCTGGTCTGTCCCGTCACCAAAAACAATATTTGCTTTAGGAAATTCCAGTGCGAGTTTTTCTGCCTTTTCTTTATCGCGTTCGATAAGACGAACCGTGATGCCGCGTCTGAGTAGAGGCGGAATGAGGTAGCGCGCCGTAATGCCGCCCCCGATGATAAATACAGAGCGAAAACCGCTGCTTTTGTGGCCGGCAAGGTTTTGAAAACGATCCAAATCATATTTAGTGCCGATAATATGGACATTGTCCCCGCCCTCAAGGTTCATATCGGCCCGCGGAAGCATGGGGGTTTCATCGCCTCTCTGGAGAACACAGATCAGGACTCCGGCAATATGGCGGCGCATATTGAGCACGGACATGCCGTCGAGAGGACTGCCAGGCAAGATGCGCACCTTGATGATCTGCACACCCTCTACCGTAGAAGGCTCAATATAGTTGGCATTGGGGAAATCAAATTCCTCGACAATTTTCTTAGCCGTCTGCTGCTCGGTGTTCATCATCATATTGATGCCGATGGTTTCCCAGCGAAAATCAAAACCGCGTGTGTATTCGGGGTTTCTAATGCGCGCAATACAGTTTTTGGTACCAAAACGTGAGGCCACAATACAGGCAACAATATTGACCTCATCCGCAGGGGTGGCGGAAATAAAAACATCGCAGAAGGCAACATCTGCCTCGCGCTGAACCTCCGGCACCGTCCCGTTTCCGACTACGCCTTTGAGATCCATTTTCTCTGTCATGGCGAGAACAACGTCAGCTTTCTGATCGATGAGGGTCAGCTCGTGACCTTCATTAATCAGATCAAAGCAAAGTGCTTCACCTACTTTACCGGCTCCAACGACAACAATTTCCATAAGCTAACAGGCCAATTCGTAAGGGTCTCAGAAAAAAGCGTTCGTTCAATGCCTTTCCGGCCCTACGCCAAGCAGGTGTGTAAAGCCGTCTTGTTGTTCCTGACCCTCAAGATCACTAGAGGATGAGAGCCATTGCGACATCTCCTTAATTTCAAGTGCCAAAATATTGATACTCTCCGCCTACTTTTTATGAATATCCTACACGAAAAAAGTGTGCTTTGTCTCGCGCACTTTTTCTAATTAACAAGAAAAAGTAATGAAGTTTTCTCTTCTTGAAAAGAGATCCTCCTGATACCCTCTTGATGAAAGCACCACTCATCTATTACATCTCTACTTATTTCGAAAGGCATTGTAAAATGAGTTGATTTCGATGTGTACCTTTTATCAAACATTCATCGTTTCTTTACAGGATTTCACATAAAAATACCGGCCCCTCTGACGGAGCCGGCTTTTTGAATCATCAGAAAACTGGCATTACTTAACGCGCTTCAAGCTGTTGTTTTCGAATGTCAACGTATCGCCTTGAATGGTGTAGGGCACACTTTCGAGTGGCGGGAATGACGGGTCACTACTTTTGATGGTAAGTTTTCCGTCTTTGGCTTCATAGGTCATCTCTATTAAACTGTATAACGCATTTATAAGACTGTCGGCTTCTGCACTTCCGCTGTCAAAAGAGAGCTTCAATTTACCGTCTGCTTTGAATTCATAGATCGTTTTACCTTCAATACCGCCCTCATTCACCTCTTGGGCCCACTTGCCGACGATGCTGTCTTTGCCGCCTCCGCATGCGAAGAGTCCAAAACTGATGATCAGGACGAGGGTTAATGCAATTGCTTTCTTCATGATTATTGTTCCCCTTCTCTTTTTTATGGTATGGTACGTATTCACGTCATCCCAATAACATCAATACCATATTACGTAAAAAAGAACAACAAGATTTAGCAGCCTAAATAATTTATTCCAACCATCGAGATACAGCACCCAACAAGAGGATCATCAAGTTGTGATGTAGGGAACCTCGTTTCATCTTTTAATATTTCCTTCTTCCCTGAGAAACAGATAAGGTACTCCGTCATACGGTATCGCACCCGGTGTTTCTTGTTTCAGCCGTTCAAAATTCCGCAGACAGTCATGTAGTTTAAGCAGTTTAAGGTCGCTCTTTTTTTCTTTCCCTGTATTTTTCTTATATGAGAAGCCATGAGTGATCATAAAGAGATTCCAGCGTCTATGCTCAACGCTCGAGTAATAATCCCGTTCTTTTGAGGACAGTGTGAGAAAAGATTTCATGCAATGGATTTCAGCGATCCACTCTTTGACTTGCTGATGCAGAAACTGTGCCATACTTGACTCGCGATCGAATACCGTGATATTGGACCACTCATGCCTACCCTTGCTCCGGTAATAGTTTCGAAATTCATCCCAGACA
Organism: Clostridiaceae bacterium; assembly: GCA_012799825.1. GTDB lineage: Bacteria > Bacillota > Clostridia > Saccharofermentanales > DTU023 > UBA4923. The sequence continues at coordinate 9,393 of JAAZKK010000016.1, forward strand.
TTCTTCTGAAAATCCGGATCATTAAGCTTGGACAAACGTTCGGAAAAGAAGCTGTAAAGGGAATGAAATTTGATTGCTCCGGCAACAATCTCCTCATTTTTAATTGCCTGCAAGGAAAAAATTCCTTCAAAGTCATCGACTGCGCTGAGCGGAATACCCATGTCCGCAGCAGCCTGAATAATGGAGTCAGTATTACCTTTGGACTGCATTACAAAGGGCACATGCTCTTCCTTACGCTCTTTCCCGCCCTCTTCCATGCGTACTACCTTAAGTATACGGTGTGTTTCATAGATAGCCCGAATCATCGTTTCATTGTCAGTTGCAGCAAAGATGAGGTAAGTGAAGGGTAGTTTTTCGATGGCGGGGTCTGAAGCACAGTGGGTGAACATCCTTGTAAATTCCAAGGTAGCGATATCAACGTTCCAGAATCGTAAAAGAACCTGACCGTCAGTATCAAAGGGGCTGTCTTCATTCGCTTCGATTATGATCTGATAAAGAGGGCTTAGAATCCCATCTCCCTTTTGAATGTGTTCATACATTTTTCTCGAAAAGATTTTTGCAAAACAAGGAAAGACCTTCTCCATTGCGTGATCAAAAACGTCAAAAACGATCAAGGAATCTGGAGCAAATACAGCTTGCTGTATGCCGGATAAAAGTGCCTTTTGACCAAATACACCGAAACCAACGATGCCGATATGGGCATCAAAAGCAGGGGAAGTGAAAGCAGTATCAGTAAAAGCAGTGTCATTCAGATATTTATCATTCCAACTGAAAATGGGGTAGCTCTCATACATTTTCTGTACTGCGATTTTGTTAGCATCGACAAAATACAGATCCGGACGTTTGTCCGCATTTTTCTCTCCGGTCAACTTCTGATAGTATGCACTGATCATTTCACGCATCAGAAGGTCTTCGCAGAACAGATAAATATCAGGCTTTTGAGCTACATTACCCGCCTTGACAAGCCTATTCACAATTTTCCTCAGGACAAATAAGTTCTCAGCTGTCTCGTCATAGCAGAGGATGATTAATTCTGCGTTTTCCGGTTTTATCCGATTCAGAGCTTTGGCCATCTCCTTTTCTGAGTTTGAGCTATAGACCCGGATACCGTTTTGGTCATAATAGTTCCGCTGCTCTTCGCTGAGAATACCCCCTTCAATCATACGCAACTGATAGTTTTCTCTGGGATAGTATTGCAAGAGCCGATCTTTGTACCAGCCCTGTCCGCAGATCAGCACATAATCTTTCTTACGTCTATTCCGAAGGCCGCGCAAGATCAAAAGAGGACGTTTAATCAGAGCGGCAATTCCAATTGCCGTACAGAAAGGCGCAATGACCAAGCCTACACAGTAGACCGCTGTGAGCACCCGATGCCATCCCGCATTTCCAGCCTCATGCAAAAACTCGATCGCATCAAATGTGGTGATGCCGGGATCGACCGCAAAAACCGTCAGAATATTATGGGCAGAGCACGTCAGATGTGTGAAAAACGCCTCTTCAGGCATCTTCCACCTGAAATAGAAGAACCCTTCGAATAAAGTAACAATTGTAATTGCAACTGCTACCGCGGCTAAGAGGTGTCTCAAATCTTTCCATTTTTTCATTTTTTATTCTTTCTCATCCCGCGTGTCCCGCTTTTCGTGATCTCATTTTTTCTTGCTGCCTATAAGCAGCATTTTGCCATTTTGCGTATTTTTATGACAATTCTTTTAACTCTTCGCGGTAGAGATCGGCAAGACTGGCAATAGCGTTAACACTCCCCTTTATTTCCTGCAGATAATTGGACGCCTTGCTAAGGGCAAGGTTATTCAAAAATACAATCTTATCTTCTTTCATCACTACTGCCGGTTTGACCCCAATACAATCAACATAAAGATTTTTCTCGATCGCCAGCGGAATAAACTTCATCAGCTGATAGGGCACATAGATACAGGAAGTCACCAGTAACAGTCGACTTTTCTCCGGCACTGCGAACTTTTCCAGGAAAAAGAGGAATGTATCCAGACTATTAGCCCTCCGTTCAGGATCCTTACTCGGTGCTGATAGTGAATTAATTCGAACGCCTTTGTAGCTCTTAAGGTATTCTCTGTTCGCCCACCGCAAGTTTATATTCTCCTCCTCGCCACGCTCCTCTCTGTACTGGTCTTCTTCCAGTGAAAAAGCTATAGTAAGTGCTGCGTTCATCGCATCAAATTCGTATTTTGCCCCGGGCGCATAGTCAAGGTAAGGGTATTCAATCTCAGCCAGAGGTCTAAATCCGGTGAGAGCAACGACTCTTTCCAGAGATTCCCCCCAGTCATCTGACGTCCTTCTAGTAAGCATAGCCCTATCAAAGTTGGAGCGCCTCGCCCCTCCGAGTGGGAGAATAAAATCGGGAGAGAGCAGGGGTTCTTCTATACTCATCAGTCCAAGCTGATACGCTCTATGAAAAATATACTGCTCATGTTCCAAGACAAAGACATCATCTTTAATCTCCCAGCGCTCTCCACTTTTGCTCTGCCTTGCCCGAAAGTCCCAAACATCAACAAAGCGGTTCAACTCCCCGATTCTTTCATCCAGTCTCTTGGCGCTAATCGTTCCGCCAAATAATTGGACCAGTTCTTCCAACGCTTTGGAAAAAACCCAAGACGCTATGCTCTGAAACAGGCTACGGATCCGCTCATTTCGATTCTTTTTAAGCGGGGGGCATTGAATACGAATCACACTATTTTGATTCATTCTGTTTCTTTCTCCTTAAGTTCCTCATAAAAACATTTTTAATGAAGATAATTTTGAATCACTTCGCGGTTCTCCTGCAAGAGATAGCCTTGTTTCTCACAGACACTTTCTACTTCTTCTGCCAATTGGCGAAGCCTTGCCTGATCGATCATCCCAAAAGCAGTTGGATTTGCATCCAGATTCTTCAATAATTTCGCCAACGTATCTGTGACCGAATCCAATTCACCGAAAAATTCATTTTCGGTAATTATTTTGAGCGAGTACTCAAGATAGGTCAAGGGATTCAAAAGACAGTCCTCACTTTGGCAATCATCTGAGGAAGAAAGAATTTTGATCATTTTTGTGACCAGCGTGCCTTGCTCTTTGAGATGAGCAAGGATTGTCTGAATCTCACAGCACCAGTCTGCGTCAGCTGGTTTTGCGACAAAGAACATCTGAAGCGTACCAGCGGCGCGCGTTGCGTTGATGCAGCCATTTCTGATATCTAGGCGGCTTCGGATCTCTAGGGCTTGTAGATGTTGAATAAGTGAAGTCGCAATAGCAGAAGTAAATTCTGATATTTTGAAGTCAGTTTTCCTGAATATTATAGCGGCAATGTAGTAATGGTCCGTTCCGATCTGAGTATAAGAGTAGGCAATCATCTCTTCCGCTTCTTTTTGCTTATGTTGATCGCCTTGCTCGATTGATAACTTGAGACAGTCTGTGCGATGATCAAAACCTCTGCGGTGCTCTTGGAGCGCAGATCCCAAATCACCCAAAATCATCTGCAAATTTCCGCTACGGGTATTTTTTCTTGCCAACCAATATGCGCCGCGATTCCCGTAGAGTTTGCCAAGAGCCATTTTAGCAACCCAAAGTTTATCCGGATCCTTTTCTTTCTCAACAATATCCTGAATCGCTTGGAGACTCTCTTCCGCGCGTTCCCACATACTATCCCAAAAGTCCGCTCGTTTTTCTTCTGTTAGGATTTTTTGTATCACTTGAATACGGATACGGCCCATGATGTACCCAGTTTCATGTTGACGGGACCAAAAGTGGAGAGGGGAATATCCGAGATGATCTCCTTTAAGAAAGATCTCTCTGCGCTGCTCATAGACCTTCAATGACTTGAGGGCAAGAGAGTAAGTCATGTAATCATTACGTGCGTCGTCAGAAGCGTTGAGAACCAGGTCATTTAGGCGGATAAACTCCAGATCAAAGCGCGAGTGCCTCCAAGGCTCATAATTCTCATCAAGCGTTCTTTCAAAAAGGCTATCATAAAGGCAGTTGCAGACTTGAGTGTAATGGTGAGTTTTCGCATGGAAAGGCTGGTTAGACTGTTCCGCCTTGGCTCGATCAAGGAGATGCGTGAAATACTGAAAATGTTCACTCACCACATCCTCTTCAGCATCCTCTCTCAGGTAGTTTAGCAATAGCAGATGCAATCCTTCGGCTACAAACCAATCACGGTACGTTTCATGAGCCCATTTGTATTCCAGCTTTTCTTGGTCTAGAGAGAAAATGTGTAGGTTGCCCAGCATTAGGTCTAGCAGAGTTTCCTCCATTTTTTCAAAATTATTAAGACTCTGCTTTTTTTGCCGCCAATCCGCAATCTTTACGATGTCTTTGAATCTGTTCAGCACACTTGCTTCAATCCTAGAGTAATTGTTATTCCGCAAGACTTCCATGCAAAGGAGGATCAGTTTATTCCAGAAAATAGTGGTGCTGTCCGAGCCTAGGATCACGCGCTGCTCTTGACCCGAATATTGCTTCGGATCCCCCAAGCTATAGTGCACCATAGCAAGGGGAAGAACAAACAGAAGCAGAGGCAAAAATGATTCGTTCTGTATCACCGCCGTGCGTCTACGGATTTGGGTTTCCAGATAATCACGAATCAGACTGGCGCTGTTGATACGATGCCTATCCCCAGTTTTCTTCTCATCTGTATTTACATAGAGTTTCAGATAAAAGGGGTAACGCAACAAATAGGCGTTATCCAATACATCGATCTCTGCTTTACCGGATTTTCTAATCACCTCGTTAATTTGCTCATCAGTGAGGGGTTGAAGCTCCAAGGGTATAGAGTTCATATAATAGGCCCTTTCTCTTGCTGTGCAGACAACCCGACAATTCGGCATATCGTCCAATGTTTTCAATTCTTTATGAAAATCATTGGAGATAAGAGCCTGGTTAATTCCATCAAGCAAAATAAGATATTTGTAATTTCTTTCCCTATTGATGTGATGATCTAAAGCCGTTCTCATAAAACGGCTGAAACTCTCATTGTTGCTAAAATTGCTATGAGGGAAATAGGTTTTGCTCAGTTCGCTTAAAATTGAATTCTGACTGCTATCGTAATCATCCATATTCAGGTAAAGAGGGATCCAGTTTGTCTCTTTAGATCCTTCATCCGCTCTTGACACTGCCACAGCAGAAGCTTCATGTCGAAGCAGCTCAGCTTCCTCTATTTTCTTCAAGGCTTGCTCCCAAAGATTAAAGAGGTGGAAACTCTTACCACTGCCTCCGGGTCCATAGAGAAGTAAACTGTTTTCACCGTAGTCTTTACAATCAAGCACATCTGGCAAAGAAGAAAAAGTCTGACGATTCGCTTTGATTTTCCCAAAATAGTCGGGATCAAGATCAAGGCCGGAATTGTTTTTCTCCGGCTGATCCTGAGATTTTTCGTAGGCCGAGACTATTGGTTGTTCACCCTTTCCATGTTCCTCAGGTTGATCGTGTGGGTATTCATAAAGCCTATTGAATTTTCCTCGACTTCCATGGAGAAGTGTACGCAAGAAGCTGTCATGAAAATGATTTATCGAGAACTCCAGAAAGTTCTCAGACTCAGGAACAGAGTCATCGGAGGGTTCATCGGTCAAGCTACTGCCATCACATCACTCTTCCTCGTCACTCTTTTCTTCTGACGCTTGGGCACGCGCCGCATCGATAACCCACCGGTTCACTTGAGCGATCAAGTCCAAAGGAAACCGTTTCCTGAAATGAGTCAAAAGCGATGGATCAAGAGATAAGTCATACCGGTAGTCCGTATAACCCAAGAAATATTGGATGTACGGATGCTCGCGGATCATCTGTACCGTATCAACGTCAGATAACTGCAATTGCTCCTTAACAAAGAGACAACCGAGAACCAGGCTGACGGACTTGGCTCGCGCTCCGCGATGTCCCCGAAAATTTTTGCGGTATGCTTCCTCTACTCGGAACCAAGGTATGAGACCTGCCAGCTTCACCCACCGATTATCCGAGTTCGGTGGTAGACCTCCAAATAGAAAGGGTTCGTCGTGAAAGGCGATTTGACGACTATCGTGATCGTACATGACGACTCTCCAACTCCAAAGTGCAAGGGTTTCTGAGCTTTTATACCGTTTCCCTAATGCAATAATAATCATGTACTTTCAAGTGCCAAACAGCCGTAGCAGTTTCTTCTGTTTTCTGTTCACTGGCCTTGACCTTGACAAGAAAATAGAGACAAGAGATGGCGCTTGAGTTTGTCCTCACCAGTCGTGTACTGTCTTATTAGGTCCGGATAGTAGATGTTAATTCCCAGGGACCTGAAAAGGACTACCCGTGTGCAAGAGTGTCCATCCACCTACAGACATACATGTTTAGGCTGGTTGAGGCCGGCTTCTCGTGCAACGCGTTAGGATGTGGGTTTGCAGGATAAGGGTGGTGTTTGAAGGACCAAATTTAATCACAGGAGTTAAAAATGGAAAACAAGCGTGAACTGGTTGTTGGTGTAGACGTGGCTAAAGTAGTGAAATCTGTATCCTTGACCTCGACTATTCCATTCACAGGAGAATGTCAGTGCGACACGACTCAGCAGAAAGCATGGATCATCTCATGCGAACTATTATGGCCAAAGAAAAGGATTTTGAAGCAACAGCGACCGTTGTTATAGAATCCACTGGCCATTACCACAAAATCCTTAAACGTGCCCTAGACCTGCACGGGATACGGGTTGTTGTTAAGGATAAGGTTCTCAAACGCCTAGCCAAAGCATCTCGGAAAGGGATGACATGGGCACAAACCAAACTGGATACGATTCTGGTTAAAGACCGAACAATAGCTAAACTGGGCGCTAATGAAGCGGTCTTTGCCGATCTGATTCGCTCCGAAATCGTGCTGTGCCAAGCCTTAAATCAACAAATGACCGCACGTCTTGAGCGCGTGAAAGACTATCTTCAAAAAAATGCTAGGAGTGATAATCCAAAGCTGGCGCTACAGGTTGCTCTACTGCAGACGATTCCCGGAGTAGGACTTATCTCGGCTTTAACGATCGTGGCTGAATGCGGAGATATCTCGCGCTTCAAGCATGCAAGAGCACTCACTGCCTTTGCTGGCCTAGATCCGTCCGTGAAGGAATCGGGGCAATTTAAAGGAACTCGAAACAAGGTCTCCAAGCGGGGAAATCGCCAGCTGCGGCAAGCGCTCTATATGGTCGCTATGCGCTCCGTCAGCATCAACAGAAAGGGCGATTATGTTAACCCTTACTTGCGTGACTTCTATGACAGAAAGTGTCAATCGAAACCCAATAAAGTGGCCTTGATCGCTGTTGCGCATAAACTCATCTTCATCATTTTTGCTGTTCTTCGTGATCAGAAACCGTTCTATTGGGTGGACCCAGAAGAGCATCAAGTCAGGATCAACTCGGCCTGATTATCTCTATTCTCTTGTCAAGGTACAAACGCCTGCTTCTCAAAGGGCGGTTCTGTTGGTGTGCTCTTTTCTAGAGCAATCCTTACACTTCTTGCTAATAATCAATACCGGCTATTTGGGGCCTTGACTGATTAGCTGGCTTGTACCTATTGTACCCAATATTCACTGTAATACTCTGACTCCAGACCTTTGAAAATCGTTCAGCAAACCCTAATTAATACTCTTGCATTGTGTTACCTGCTAGTTTGTTGTTTTTTTGGTGCTGTGAGTGCCATCTTAAAATTTTGCTTTCCACAAAGTTTAGTAAGTAATTAAGTATAATGCCCATAAATAGAAGGAGAAAAACACATGACATTACTCTGGTTACGATGAAATATGATGACGCATAAGCAACCATCCAGCCAAAGCCTGCCGTAGCTCCCATATACTCACCTATTATTGAACCCACTATACTCGCACCTATACCTCCCCTAATGCCACCTAGAATGGACGGCATACAGGCAGGGAGAATAACGTGCCACCATGTCTGAGCTGTTCCGGCACCTAGCATTGTTGATATTTCAATTAGCTTTCTGTCGATATTATTAATTGCTCCGTAGGTTGCGAAAAAAACAACAAAAAACACCATAAGCCCAGCTAGAAATACCTTGGAAGTCAATCCCAAACCAAACCATAATATATAAAGAGGAGCTAAGGTCAACTGGGGCACACTGTTAATTGCTGTTAATATCGGAGTAAAAATACTCCCAAGTATTTTAAACTGCCCAAATAATGCAGCGACAATAATACCAAGAAAGCAACCAACGATTAATGCGCTCAGAGCTTCTTGTAGAGTAATGGAAGCATGTTTCCAAAGATCTCCACTAGTATAAAATTCTACTATGTCTTTAATGATGGCACTTGGATAACTTGTATAGAATGAGTCGAATCTTTCAGTTTTAGCCCCCCATTCCCATAGCAGTATTAGTCCGCCAACCAGCAATATCTGTATTACACTAATTAATATATGCCGCCTTTTTTCCCTATGCATAAATAATCGCTCCTTATAATATCAGAAGATTCTTCTTGTTAACAGCTAAAGAAACGACTTCGTCATCTTTATATACCTCTGGCGTATCAAATTTTACATCCACCTTAATTTTGACACCCTCAACATTGATTAAATATTTTATTACGCTTTGCTGCAGAATATTGCTGACTACTTTTCCTGTCATGTAGTATAAATCTTCTTGTACATCAAAAGGCGCATTTGCAATTTCTATCACTTCCGGGCGGATGGCAACTGTAGTCCCATCTTTTGATAATTTCTCCGCTTTAGTGATTAATTTAAATTCATCGACAGATAACATATTATAATTTCCAATAAAACTGGCGGCAAAAATAGTTTTTGGATTTGTATAGAGTTCACTGGGAGTTCCTGATTGTTCAATATAGCCATCATTACTAAAAAGGAAAATAATGTCGGACATCCGCATGGCCTCAATTTGATTGTGAGTAACAAATATTGACGTCATATTAAGTTCTTTATGAATCTCCTTTATTCTGCCCTGAAGTTCTGTTCTAAGTTTAGCGTCAATTGCGCTGAGAGGCTCGTCCAATAATAGAACTTTGGGAAACACCACTAAGCTTCTTGCCAAGGCTACCCGCTGCTGTTCACCACCCGAAAGCATGCTCGGATATTTACCTGTATGCTCGGTTAATTCTACCATTTTGATGACCTCTTTGACACTTTTGTCAATTTTGTCTCTATCGACACCTCTCATTTTTAGACCAAAAGCGATGTTATCATAAACTGTCATAGTAGGAAACAGACTGTATTGCTGGAATATCATACCTAAATTGCGAGATCTCACGCTTTTATTTGTGATATCCTCTCCGTCTAGCATTATCGTACCACTGTCAGGAATTTCTAATCCTGCAAAACAGCGCAATAATGTTGTCTTGCCACAACCAGAAGACCCCAATAATGTGACAAACTGGCCCTGTTCTATAGTCAGATTGATATCCTTTAAAACATGTTTATTACCAAAGTGTTTCTCAATATGCTTGAATTCTATGTAAGCCACTTTTCCTCCCGCTATACCCTATTCTGTTAAAGAAGTTTGGGCATTTTCCAAATAATTCATATTTACTATATCCTCATATTCTATTTTGGTTTGCGGAATTCCGTATTTCATAAAGAAATTTTCAACTGCATCAAATCCTTTTTTACTAATATAACCATCGTTCGAAAAGGCTGGTCTTAAATAGTTGATTCTTAAGGCCAGATCCTCTTGGCTCATCGAAGAATAATATGAAGTGATCTTTGCAGCTATCTCGGCATCCGAGTGTTCTTGCACCCAATATAGTGCTTTAAGGACAGCATTAACAAATTTTTGCACCGTTTCGGGGTTCTTTTTAGAAAATTCCTTGGAACAGCAAATTACGTCCGTTTCAAACTTATCAGAACCATAAAATTCAAGTGCGGTCTCAGGATCTCCGGTGCTGAATACAATGTTTACACCTGCTTTCTCGAGATCTGAAGTGTATTCAATCCCAAAGTATGAAGCTTTGATCTGCCCGCTACCTAAAGCTGCTAATGCAGCACCGTAATCCAAATTTACATAAGTAATGTCTTCTTTAATATTAAGCCCGGCGTTTGTTAAAACATTGCTGACTAGTTGATATGGTTCCGAACCAGGCAATCCGGCAAAAACAATTTTGCCTTTCAATTGGTCAATACTGTTAATAGACTTTGCCGTTGCCAAGACAAAAGGCCTGTTTTTCTTCATAGCAATTACTAATTCCGATCTCAAGCCTTGATCCTCACCAAGAAAGATTGTACCTTGGGAAAGCAAACAAAACTGAGAATTATTCGCATGCATACCCTGTAAAGCTAATGTTCCATCTCTATATACCGCAAATTCTACATCAAGACCTTGCTCTTCAAAATAACCAAGTTCATAGGCTAAATGCACAGGCAACCAACTCAATGCGCGGAATTCAGCTACAATAATTTTTGTTGATTGTTCTTTATTATTATTTGAGGTGCCGCATCCTACAAATAAAAAAATCAAGAGCAAGGCTACACATATTGATAATACTCTTTTCATCGCTGCATCCTCCGTTCATCCTGCTATAATATAATAAAGATTGTTATATAAAAACTTCCAAATATTTTTTCACTTAACGAGCTCTTTTCCCTCGGTCTCTTCTCCCCATCTCTTAAAAAGATTCTCTTCGATCGAAAACTGGTCAAGGATCTTCCCAACAGTTTGATTGACAATATCATCAAGAGACTTAGGCTGGTGATAAAAAGCCGGTACAGGTGGAAGGATTACTCCCCCCATTCTAACAACTTTCATCATTAATTCTAAATGTCCCTCGTGAAGTGGTGTTTCTCTAACCATCAGGACAAGCTTGCGCCGTTCTTTTAGTGAAACATCAGCTGCCCTTATAAGTAAATTAAAATTAAAGGAATTAGCAATAGCCGAGAGCGTTTTTATGGAACAAGGTGCAACAATCATCCCATCAGTCTTGAATGAACCGCTGGCAATAGCCCCACCAATATCATTAATATCGTAGATGACAGACGCTAAGGCGTCCAAATCAGCTACTTTATATGACGTTTCAATCTCAAGATTCTTAATAGCAGCCTGTGAATAAACCAGATGAACATTGGCGTTGGCTCTACTTAAAACTTCCAGTAATCTCACACCGTAAATTACTCCGCTTGCTCCCGTTATGCCTACCACAATCCTTGACATATATACTGCCTCCGCATGCCATTATTTGTTATGTTAAATTGTAGTACTGTCCCCATGCCATTAAGCCATAGGCTACTGCTTAAAAAGCAACCTATGGCTATGGTTAACAAGTATCAGGTTGCAGGCAAGCCTATTTCTTTCCTCTAATAGCCCTTTTTCGCCAAGAAAAGGAACAAGAGTGAGCAAATTAAGGCCGTAGAAGAGAATAACGTAACAACAGCGCTGTAACTAGAAATCCCTAGAATATATCCTGCTATAGTTGGCGCAAGTGCTCCCACTGCCGATCCTATCATGCCGGCAAATCCAATAGCGGCGCCAAGCGTTGCCTTTGACATTGTTTTATGGAAGGTGGTATGTATCCCTAAAAATCCAGGCTGTTGACACCCTACCGAGATAACAATGAAAACCATTGCTATATAGTTATTCTTAATTACATTTCCGCCGATAAACATCGCTACTGCAGTAATCAAATAGGCTATGCCGCTAAATAGGGCACGACGTTGGAATTTGTCCTGCAAGAATCCCATAATGGCAACAGTGATCATCGACCAAGCCCAGTTAAGAGAAAATAGTAAACCTGATGTCTTAAACGAAAAACCGCGTGCAGTATTGAAGTAAGAAGGCATCCATGTCATCCACCCGAAATAGTAAATGTTGGTACTGCACCAGATCACCGCAAGAATCCAAAATCTATAATCCCGCAAAAAGCTCCAATCTTTTTTTATAACTTGCTCTTCCTCACCTTTTTCCTGCAACTCTGCCTTTATTCCTGCTTCAATATAAGCAACTTCATTTTTGCTCATCCATTTGCTCTGTGAGGGATATTCCTTCATAAGAAAAATGATCGGAATCAACGGTAGCAGCGAGATCAACCCATGTAGGTAAAATGCATACCGCCATCCTCCGGAAGCAATCATGGCTACAACTATTATTCCCGAAAGAACAGGGCCTACTGTTGTACCGTTCAACCAAAACGCACTTGCTCGACCGCGTTCTTTAGGCGGAAACCAGTTACCTACGTAGACGTTAAAAAGAGGAAACATAACACCTTGCCCAACACCAAGAATAATTCTGCCAATTATTATCTGGCCGGCTGTAGTTGAGAGACCACTTACCGCCATCGTAAGTGCCCAAATAATGGATGCAACAATGCCCGTATTACGAGGGCCTATTTTATCAATGATTGGTCCCCAGATCGACTGTGTTAACGCATATGTGATCAAATAACTGGTAGCCAGCATCCCGGCCAAAGCAGGTCGATTAACCAAGTCTAAATCACTTAGAAACTGTTGATTAGAGATCAATATCGAAACAGAAACCCTACTTAAGAGGATAATCGCCCCAATAAACGCCAAGGGCGTCGCCATTAAAAACCATCTTCTTATCCCAACAGATTCTTGGTTGGTATTCTTTGTTTTGAGATCCTTATTGCTCATTTTAACACCTCCTTTAAAATCTCTCCTATCAAATGCTCTAATGCTTCTTTTTCACTGCTATCTACTTGCTTTTATTACTGCTTCAGAAACTTTTTTTTATCACCACCTTCCTCAATTCTTCTTATTATTATGTCCTTTATGTCTTTGACGAGTTTCAACCTTCGAATCGCTTAATTGCATCTAATAGTTCTTCTATTGCTCTGGTAATCACCTGATAAGACTCTCTTTTTACTTTTATGGTGACCCCCGTTTCTCGTACAACGGCTCTTTTCCCTTTAACCTCTTCAAGAGCCATGTCTATCACCTTTTTCTTCACTTCCTCTTCCTCTAGAACACCGATATTGCTTAGGATATAATCCGCAGTTTTCTCTAGCTGAATCGGCTCTTTGGCAAGAGCTCCGACAAAAATCCTGACAATTGGCGCCAGACCTTCGGCAACCGGTGAAAACCGTACAGCAACGTTAACTGTGGGAAAGTCTATTGACTGTCTAGTGCTATACTTGATAAACTTATCCCATGTTCCTGGCACATGGTAGGGAATGAGAATCCCCGTTATCAAGTAGTTCTTGCCTTTTTCCGACAAATAGTCGTTCAAAAGATCCTGAAGCAAAACCGTCTTTTCTCCGTCAGCATCATAGAGAAGAACCTTGGCATCATATGCAAGAAGTACGGGAGCAAGATCCGAATAATAAAGAGCACGGCACTCGGGTAATTTAGGAGCTTGATAACATATCTCCCCTCCGACTTTTATACAGGGAGGTTTACTCTTGCGCCATTCTTCAGATTGGTTGTAATAATAACATCTCTTTTCCTGTAAAACATTCCCGGCAATGGTCCCCAAATTCCTGATCTGCGGCGACGCTACGCAAAAGGCGCTGTAGCTAAGAGCTGGCATATGCTGGAGAATAACCGGATCTTTTGTAAGTTCAAAGAGAGTTACCATGGCGCCGATCAAAAGGCCGTCTTCTCTTTTCTCAATCGTCTTTAAGCTTGAAATGTTTTCAAGATCCAACAAGCATTCAGGTTTTTTTACGCCATACTGCATTAAGGGAATGAGATCTGTACCCCCAGCTAGGATGGTAACGTTATCTCGCCGTTGGAAAAATTCTGCAGCCGTTTCCAAGGAGCAAGGAGCTTCATATTTAAACCGGTATCTTGAAATCATAATACCTTCCTCTCATTGTTTCCTTAATAAAAGAAATCCTCTCGGTTCCCCCCCAGAAGAAACACTTTTGCAAGAGGTGTCGGGAAGTTACTATTTTCCCCTGTGGCATTAGAAACCGCATTTACGATAGCAGGAGCAACCGCGACCGTGGAAAGTTCTCCAACTGATTTAGCTCCAAATGGACCTGTAGGCTCATAGCTGTTTTTAACAATATCCACATGAATTTCCGGCATATCAAGCGATGTAGGAACCTTGTAATGCAAAAGATCTGACGTTGAGGGCTTATTAGCCGTTTTATCAATTTCAATTTGTTCCATTAGAGCCAAACCAATTCCCTGAGCAGTTCCACCGTGAAGCTGCCCCTTTACAATATCTGGATTAATGGCTGTTCCTACATCAGCTACCTGAATGAAATGACGAAGTGTAATAACTCCCGAAGTATTATCAACGGCAACCTTAGCCCAACAAACGTGAAAAGGCGCAGGGCTTCTATCAGCTTTATAGCACGCCGATCCTATGATAGCTGTGCCCTCCTTGCCGAATGCAATCTTGGCCATACATTCTTTCAAGGAAAGAAATATATCGCCCTCTGGAGCCTTGACAGTAAAAACACCTTTCTTGTGGGAGATTTTCTCCGGTTCAATACCGTAATACTTAGCCAGCACTGAACAAATCTTGTCTTTAGCATCAACTGCTGCATTATACACAGCATTACCACCAACATAAGCCTGACTGCTGGCAAACGAACCTTGCTCATACGGGGTGCAGGAAGTATCCGCAGCAGTTACACTAATATCCTTGAGCTCCACACCCATTTCTTCGGCTAATATTTGACTGAAGGCGGTTTCGCTACCCTGCCCCATATCCGATGTTCCCGTGAGCAAAGTCATAGTGCCATCATCATGCACTAAAACAGCAGATGAACTCATACCTTCATTATCCGTAGTACCTGAGGCGTGGCAACCGAATGCTACTCCCCAGGATTCAACGGTATTTGAGTCTTTCGGCAAAAATACTTCTTTATGATCAATTTCTTGCCTGATTTCTTCACCACGCTTTACGCATTCCCTGATAGCACAGCTCCGAACAGTGAAGGGAACCCCTGGGAAATTCTCCCCAACTTCCACATGATTCATTAATCTGAACTTTATAGGATCAATCCCAAGCTTGCGCGCCATTTTATCCATCATAATTTCACGGCATAAAGTAAGCTGAGGATTGCCATAACCTCTCATAGCACCCGCTACAGGGGCATTTGTATAAACAGAAAATGCTTCGAAATGGTAATGAGGTGCGTGGTACTGATACTTTTTGCTCATTGACCCCAAAACAATCGGAGTATGCGTACAGTACGCCCCTGAGTTCCCATAGACCTTAACATGATAAGCCAAGATACGCCCATCTTGGCTTACCCCAAACTTCAGCCTGCAGATGCAACTCATGCGAACACACGAAGCATACATCTCTTCTTCGCGAGTATTAATGATTTTTACCGGTCGCCCTACCAGTTTCGACAACAGAGCGCCCACTGGCTGGTTATGCAACTGTTGGCGTTGGCCAAATCCTCCACCCATAAATGGTTTGATTATCCTGACATCATTTTCTCTCATGTTCAATATCTCAGCCAAGATCCTTCTATCGTGAAATAAAACTTGAGAATTCGCCCAAACTGTAAGCTTGCCTTCTCTGCTATAATCACATATGCAGCTTACCGGCTCCATAGCTACATGCTGGACACTGGGTATATGAAATTCGTCTTCAAAAATATAATCTGATTCCTGAAATCCACGCTCAACATCGCCCTGCTTCATCTCGGTCTTCTTAAATACATTCGACTTAAACAACTCCGGGTGAATCAGAGGTGCATCCTCCTTCATTGCGTCCCTAACATCAAACACCGCAGGAAGCACTTCATATCGGACAGCCATTTTCGCTAATGCTTCTTCGCAAGCCTTTGGAGTAAGGGCAGCAACGGCGGCAATTCTGTCGCCCGCATATAGCGGCTTAGCAGTGAGAATCCTTTCATCCTTTACATATGCAGGATATGGCGGACTGCTGCCACAATTAAACAGCACATCGGGAACATCTTCCGGAAGTAAAATCCCCAACACTCCATCAACCTTTTCTGCTTCTGTTTTGTCAATACTCGCAACCCTTGCGTGAGCATGCGGACTCCTGAGAATTTTCCCATAAACCATCCCCGGCAAATTCAAATCATCCGTAAATTTAGCACACCCCATCACTAAAGAGAGGGCATCACGGCGGGAACAGGACTTTCCGACAACCTTGTACTCTTCCATAGCAAACACCACTTAAACGTTTAATAAGCAACTCCAGGAACTAAAAACCATACTTTTTCCAGCGATCCAACGCTTTTTTCTGCATATCCTCCGGATAGGTTTCCGCAAGGCTGGTCCTTATAGGCACTTCTTCCGCCGGCCAATCCTTCGGCCAGGTGCAGTCAAAATAAGCACGTGCTCCGCTTCTGTGCAAGCGTTCATGGCTATCAGCGTATGGAGTGTAACTTATGATGGGCGCTTTCTTGATTTGAAAAATTCCTTTACCAGGATGGCACTTGGAAGATAGTGCATGCAACACCATTGGAAGATCAAACGGATCTACATTTTCATCCACAACGATTAGATAATACATAGAGCGCGAAGCTCTAACCGACCAAATAATATTTGCTATGTCAGTAGCCACATTGGCATAGGTCGTCTTCACAGAAACTATGGTCAATTGAAGGGCGCATTCCGGCGGTACGTTAACTGCTTTTACATCTATGCCAAAGTTCCTTAAGGCCTTTAAACACTCCGCCGCTTTGGTAATAGAAACAATGGAGTGCGAGTCTGCCAGAGGCATACCCTCATTGGAATACGTAAACACAGGATTATTTCTGTGAGTAATTGCAGTAACACGCATAACAGGACGCGGCAATTGGCCTGCTACACCATAACCGGTAAACTCTCCAAATGGGCCGTCAACCTCTCTCTCATGAGGCCTCATTTCTCCCTCAAGAACAATTTCAGAAGTCGCAGGAACCAAAATATCACTAGTTTCACATTTCACCAACTCAACAGGCTTACGGCGCAACCCTCCTGCTACATCAACTTCAGATACGCCAAAGGGAATTGGACTGGCGGAGCATATAAGACAAGTAGGTTCAGGTCCTATGGCAATCGCTGTCTTCATGGTTTCTCCACGTTCTTCACAACGTGTAAGCATTCCCCCAAAATGAGTAGGTGGATCAGCTGTAACACCAAGCCTTTTCTCATCAAACATCATACCGCGGTGCATTCCATAGTTCGTCCAAGTCGTTCCGTCCGGCTGCACTTCGCTGGAGATATTGAGATGAAACGTCGCAAAGAATCTTCCGCCATCACCACCATGGATGATAGGCGCTGGGAATTTTGTGAGGTCGACATCCTTGCCAAGTATAATATTCTCCTTACAGGGACCGCTTTTTACCACAACCGGTTTAATAGGATTTCTCGATCTCTTAAGATATTCTTCCTGCAATTCCGATGGTGGTGTATCGGGATCCATATCCATGGCAATAGCTACCCGCCGATGATTGGCAAGAATACCGCCAGCCATCTTATAATTCGAAGGATAATCTTTAATTTTTTCAAAATACGGTGCCGGAAGACGCTTTTCATGAGACGCACGAAGTATTGCACCCGCCTCTAAGTTCCAATCGACCTCATCGGTCATCCGAACTAATTCTCCCTCTTGCTCTAGCTTGTCGATAAATTCTCTCACATCATTAAATGCCATTGCTAGTAAGCCTCCTTTTCAAAATCCATTTTTATACACAATTGCTTCAACCTCTCAAAGATCTAAGCTCTTAATATCATCGGCTGCTTTACGAACAGCTTTCTCTATATTGACATATCCAGTACAACGACAGATATTCCCGGAAAGGGCAACTTTGATTTCCTCATCTGACGGATCCGGGTTTTGATCCAATAAAGCTTTGGCTGACATTATCATTCCTGGAGTACAAAACCCGCATTGAACTGCACCTTCATCGACAAAAGCCTCTTGAAGGGGATGAGGTTTACCATCAACTGCCAATCCTTCGATTGTTAAAATATTCTTCCCATTCGCACGCATTGCCGGAATTTGACAGGAATTTACAGCCTTGCCATTCATTATTACAGTACAAGCTCCGCAAAGCCCCCTGTCACATCCCCGTTTTGTTCCTGTCAGTCCTAAGTCATCACGCAATACATCCAGCAAGCTGTCAGACAGGTCTACGTCTATCTGCCGTTCGCTACCATTAAGCTCAAACTTAATCCTTATCCGCCCGTCTCCCATTGCTTCACCCCACCTTCAGGCGGGGGGACGCTCTCAGCATAAAGCACCAAGCAACACCCCCCACACCTTGTTAGGCTATCAGACTTTAAACACTCTTTCGGCATTTCCGTGCATAATCAGTGCTGCCTCTTCTTCTGTGAACGTTGCTCCATATTTCTTGCCTTCTTCAGGTAGATTGCGGAAAATTTTTACCCATTGTTTAGTCAGTTTAATATCGCTTTCGACATGACCCATTTTATAGCTCGGCATATCTGTTCCAAACATAATTTTGTTTGCGCCAAGCACGTGTCTCATAGTTTTCATTTTGTACCAGAATTTTGGCATATCCGCTAAAACGTCACAGGTGTATTCCCTTTGCCAATCTGCAACATCCACATACACATTAGGTTTACACGATGCAACAATTACTGCTTTTTCCCAGAACCAATCTGACGGATACTTGTCAAATCCCGTATGGCACATAATAATTTTCAAATCTGGCAAATCCCTAGCAATCTCTTCCACGTGAATCGGATCACCATATTTATTCAGCAAGCCTGAAGCGTGCTGAGCTCCGGTATGAATTGTAACCGGCACATCAAGGTCAATACATTTTTGGTAATATGCATAACATATCGGATCATTTGCGTAAAAACCAGCAATAGGCCAGAAGCTAAGCCCTATTGCACCCCATTCCTTTACAGCCTTTTCAAACATTTTAATCCCGCCGGGACGCCTCGGGTCAATGCCAAAGAGGGAATATACTTTCCCTTTATAGCGTTCGGCCATCTCACATTGGAACTTATTGATATGTTCGATATCGGTAGGCGTGTCTCCGGGATAGGCTAGCCCTGAATCCACGGTATGTAGAATCACTGTATCAATATCGAATTCTTCAACCTGCTTCATCATTACGCTTCCATCTTTATCCTGCTTATACCTATACCAAGCTTCCTCCAAGGAAACACCATACATGCCCTGAGTGTAAGACTCCACCCTTTGCACCGGATCCCAACCTACGCCCCAGTAGTGCCTGTGCGTATCAATTAATCTCGCTTTTGTCATAATTTGTGACCTCCTCTCCTATATTCAATATTTTTCAGGCAAAACAGAAAAGGTATTTCATTCAGCTATTTAAGTAATCCTGACAATTCTGAAAAACTCCGCTTTTACAATCGACTAATACTACTAAAACAACTAACAATCCACTTGTTTTTCTGTTATATTTGCCTATAATTAAACTAACATAAGCAAATTCTTGTTTCATCGTTGTCACTAATTAAAAATAGAATGTTTTAGTTGTGGATGACACACATGATTAGGATAATCAACAATGCTACTTACCTTTAATAAACTATCTAAACACTTGGAAAAACAAGGATTCAAGGTTTACATACATGTGAAAAAAGATGTGGTCTTACATGCGTCCGTGTTGATTAGTTCTAACTTAAACGCAGTCACGAACAACGTCGTTTATATAGGTACTGCCTCTTCTTTTCCTCGTACAATAGTTAACTCTCAGGACGGCTGTTATATCTTAATAGCTGATAGCGACACCCCATCCAAAAACAACCAGCCTTACTCACAATGTAATTATGTTCTTTTGCCTGCTGATACTGACTTGATGCAATTGTATAATGTTATTCAGGAATTTTTCATTAACGGCTCCATTATGTCGTCCTTTTCTGCAACACTTTTAAGTTCAATTATAAATGGTAAATGTTTACAAGATATCATCAACACAGCATATGAGTTCTTAGAAAACCCTATAACTTTGGTTGATAATTATTGGAAACTACTTGCTTATACGAAAAATATCACATTAGATGATAAATATTGGCTAGAGCTTTCAAATAAAGGATATTACTCTAGCGAAACTGTACTTCTCATCACCAAGCGAAAACTCTTGCAGAAGCTAATAAATACCGACCAACCAATAATTCACACCTCAGGCGATACAGAAAACTACCGCAAAATGACAGGCAAAATAATGATCTCGCAAAGGATTTTCGGCTATATAAGCGTTTGGGAGTATAACAGATTATTTACCGAACAAGACAAGCACTTATTACAATTGACTTGCGGCGCAATTGGAGAAGTTATGCAAAAAAACGATTATTACCGTTATTCAAAAGGTGAGGCCTATGAATACTTGCTCAAGGATTTATTAGATATAAAAATCGAACATGTAGAGCTTATTAACGATAGAATAAATTCTATTAAATGGAATTTTGGAGATACTCCTCATGTTTTGGTTCTTGATAACAGTTTTCCCCATACTAGTACAAGCTTCACTTACAATGTAAGAATACATTTAGAGCGACTTATTCCCTTGTCAAAATCGGTTTTTTATCAGGACCATCTCATTTTTTTCTTTGACAAAAGCGCAAATACGAATGTACAGCAAGAGCGAATAGAACAAATAAAAAAGTTACTGCATAAAAACCGCCTTAAAGCCGGTGTCAGTAGCAAAATATCCAACATTCTTGACCTGTCTCTATATTATACACAAGCGATAACGGCACTCGACTTGGGCAAGCGTTTAAATTTAGAGGAAGATCTGTATTTTTATGATAATCTGCTTATATATCATCTGCTCTCGAACTGTAATACGCTTGAACCTTTTTGTCACCAAGGCATTCTTGCTCTTGAAGACTATGATAAGCACAAAGATACAAGGTATTTTGAAACTCTCCTTGAATATTTAAAAAACGATAAAAGTGTATCCAAAACTGCGGCTGCGCTTCATATCCATCCAAATACTATGAGCTATCGACTCAAAAAAATTACAAAAATCGCAAATATCGATTTAGATAACCTAGAACAGTGTGCACATATTTTATTCTCGTTTAAAATGCTGGATTTGCTAAAAACACACAGAGATTAGTCTATGTCAGATTATTACAGCAGTAATCATGTGTTAATGTTTGAATTAATTCTTCAATTATTTCCTCAAGCAATTCTATCACTATATTAATTTCTGAACTTGTTATCTCTTCAAGATGAATTCCACAGCTCACCACCACCGTCTTATTGAGCTTAGTTACGAGAGTTTCTGCCGTCTTCTTAGCTACAGTATCTTCTTTATGTCCTAAAACTGTTAAAACTGAAGTGGAGGAACTTAGTCTTTCAGGATCTGACAAACTCTTTCGAGGCAGGCTTAGCGCCACAGCTCCAATGTGAGGCAATTCCCCTCCAGTTATCACTACACACAAATCATTTCCTGCCATTACAGCTGTTAAGTTGATCTTTACTCTTTCTCTTGCTTTTGTAATTTTCAGCACTTTAGCCACCTCTATAAGGAGTACAAGGATAATTGCAATTGTTTTCTTCATGATACCGTTTCTCTTCTCTTTTTTGGTGCGGCACGTATTCACTTCATGCTATTATCAATACCCTATTAAGTTAAAAAGGACAAAACTTCGCTTCATATTATAATTGATTCCCTTCTCTAGATAAAGGTACAGCTCTATTAATTTTTGTGAGAACTCGATCACGAAAATGCCCAACACCTGATCCGGGCAGGCCTGTTTTGTGTAAGGAAGTAGTGGACAGCATTTACATTGTTATTCAACCAGCAACTCATCGTCATGCATATCAATTTGGATTTCACCGGTTGAAAGCTTCTCGTACCGGCCGTTTTCATAAACAACAAGTGCGCCGTCATCCGTGACAGTACTCGGAGTGACGACGCGCCCATCGTCCAATAGAACTTTCTTCCCTAAGATGAAACAACGCCGGCGATAATCTTCCATGTAAGTACGACTAGGAAGTTCATTGATGATGTCACCTAATGCGTTGATAATCACGGCGCAAAGTTCATTCGGGTCGATCAATTTCGTCATCTGATTTGAGATACTGTCGGCAAGTGCGCCTGCAGTATCGGCAATCTCTTGAGGATAACCGGCCTTTGGTGATACGAGATTGATTCCCACACCGACAATCAGCGCGTCGATCGACTGCGTCTCCGGGCGAATCCAACCTTCCGTCAAAATACCTGATACTTTACGCCCTTGAAGAAAAATGTCATTGACCCATTTGATTTTGGGGGCCATGCCGTAAAGTGTTTCAAGCGCCCGGCAGACTGCGACCGCCGCCATCGTTGTCACCTGTGTCGGCTGTGCCTCATATGACCACGGAAGCGCTAATGAGAAGTACAGTCCGCACCTGTCGCCGGGAGAATAAAAAGTACGGCCTCGGCGCCCTCTTCCGGCCGTTTGAGCCGAAGCGGCGACGAGGTACCCTTTATTCTCAACAGAAAGGAGTCGACGTGCTTCCAAATTCGTCGAATCAACGACAGGCAAGCAGCGCACATCAAGATCGTCCCAGCGATGCGAGAGAGCTTCACGGATGGCAGTGGCGAAAAGCCGATCGATTTCTCTTATCGACAAATCATCATTTTCGGAATGGTGCTCTTGTTCAGCATTATTTGTCGAAAGCATAACAACCGCCTTCTCATTTACTTAACGGACTGATCGTGTACACTCTGTGTCATCGCCCAATCTTTACATGTTTAGTTTTTACGGCGATGACGGCACTTTCAAAAACTTTTCCTTGGAGGATTGATGTAGTATCCTCTTTCATCTCATGTCCTATAGCGCTCACCTCAGCCTTTTTCAAACAAAGAATAAGCGCCTATGAATATGAACTGTCCTTATAATATCGCCTGTAAAACAGGCCTCCTCCGGTAAAGGTATCTGCAAATAGGTTCGCCTAGAACGCCGGAGTGGAAACAGGCGGTTTGCGGAAGTGCGTTAGCTGTTCAAACGCATACGCGATTTCAATCAGCACCGGTTCCGTGAACGGTCTGCCGATGATTTCCAAACCGACGGGTACGCCGATCGGAGCGTTAGGATCAGGCGCGAAACCTGCCGGAACAGCGATCGACGGAAAACCGGTCGAAGAACAAAGCACACCGTTGCGCTGCTGCTGAGATCCGCCAATTTTACAGACGAGCTGCTGCTGATGCGGGTAGACGACAGCATCGAGCTCCAGATCGGCCATAATCTTCAGAATTTTCGTCCTCAACGCTTCTTGACGCACAAGTTTTTCATTGTATTCAGGCGTTCCGACTTCACGTTCCATCGCAATCAGCATATTGTCTTTGCTTTTCGGATGATGCTTTCCGCTCTCTAAGACGTCTGCCATCGAATGAACCGGCCAATCTTCCGGCAACGCCTCAAGGTAGGAATTTAGATGTGTTTTAAAATCGTCTAAATGGACGCTAACATCCGATGTCAAGTAAGCGGAGTCGACAACGTCTTTAATCGGCACCAGTATCGCGCCACCTTCCTCAAAGCAAGGAAGCGCTTGTTTCATCACGGCATTGACCGGCTCGTTGACCGGTTCATCGCCGAAAAAACTTTCCAAGATACCTATGCGTTTACCTTTCATGCCTTCGGTATTCAGAAAGTCCATATATGTGTTAGGCTGCCTTCTAACAGATCGTGCCGTGACCGGATCGTCCGGATCATAACCTGCCAACACATCGAGTGTCCGCACAGCGTCCTCGACGGTGCGGCAAATCGGACCGGAAGTGTCTTGTGTCAGACTGTAGGGCACGATGCCGGCACGGCTCACAAGGCCGATGGTAGGACGAATACCGACCAAACTGCACGCCGAAGAAGGACTGCGAATGGAATTAATCGTATCCGTTCCGATACCGATGATGCCCATGTTTGCCGCTACGGATGCGCCTGTTCCTCCGGATGAGCCGCCCGGTGTGCGTGTCAGATCGTAAGGATTGACCGACTGTCCGGTGATCGAGCTGATCGTCTCGCCCCAGATCGCGAACTCGTGCAAGTTCGTCTTGGCAATGATGACAGCTCCAGCCTCTCGCAATTTTGTCGTGATGAAACCGTCCCTTGGCGGAAAGTATCCTTCAAGCGAAAGCGATCCCGCTGTCGTCGGCATGTCACAGGTGTTCACGTTGTCTTTTAACAACACCGGAATGCCGTGGAGCGGCCCGATGAAGTCTCCCATCTCATGAAACGCGCGATCCAGTCGATCTGCCTCATCGAGCGCATGAGGGTTCACGGCGATGATTGAATTGAGTTTCGGTCCTTTCTGATCATATGCGTCAATGCGAGCAAGGTAAGCCTCGATGAGCGCGCGGCAAGTCAATGTTCCTTCGCGCATCGCATCATGTACATCTTTAATGGTCGTTTCCATCAATTCAAAACGATTCATAATTTTACCCCCATTTAGTTGAAAAACGGAGCGCACCCTCACTCGATGCGCTCCGCTGTCATTTGAGAAGAACGATGCAACGCGTTGGCCTTCTCATAAACGATAATGTGATAACACACTACGTCTCACAGTTACATCCTACCCTCAGAGTCATTACGAGAAGAAGTTCATCAAAAGACCGGCGGCAACCGCCGATCCGATGACTCCCGCTACGTTCGGTCCCATCGCGTGCATCAGAAGGAAATTTGAAGGATTGTACTGTTGTCCCACTTTTTGTACGACACGCGCAGCCATCGGCACAGCTGATACACCTGCCGCGCCGATCAGCGGATTTGTCTTTCCCTTCGTAAGCACATACATCAGCTTGCCGAGCAATACGCCGCCCGCCGTTCCTATAGAGAAGGCAATCAATCCCAAAAGGATGATTTTCAACGTGTCGGGTCTTAAGAAGAGCTCAGCCGTCGCTTTCGCACCAACAGTCAAGCCGAGGAAGAGAGATACGATGTACATCAAGCTGCTCTCGATGGCATTACACAAGAGCGGCACTTTGCCGGACTCTTTCAGCAAATTTCCAAGCATCAGCATGCCAATTAATGCTCCAGCCGACGGCAGCAGCAAAATGGTAAAGAGCGACACGACGATCGGGAAGAGAATTTTCTCCTGCTGGCTCACCGGACGGAGCTGCTCCATCTTGACTTTTCTTTCCTTTTCTGTCGTCAGCAATTTCATAATGGGCGGCTGTATGATCGGAACCAACGCCATGTACGAGTACGCGGCGATGGCGATCGGACCTAGAAGGTGAGACGCCAATTTCGATGTAAGAAACAGAGCCGTCGGACCGTCAGCGCCGCCGATGATGCCAATGGAGGCCGCTTCCGGTCCGGTAAACCCCAACGCGATCGCGCCCATAAAGGTGATAAAAATACCTAACTGTGCCGCTGCACCGAGCAGAAGACTTTTTGGATTTGCAATCAGCGGACCGAAGTCGGTGCCACAACCGATACAAAGAAAGATCAGCGGCGGATAAATGCCCAGTTCCGTTCCCTGATAAAGCAGGTTGATAAGGCCACCCGTGTTTTCAGAGGCCAAACCAGCCAAAGGTAGGTTTGCCAAGAGCATACCGAACGCGATCGGAATGAGTAAGTACGGCTCATAACCTTTGCCAATCGCAAGGTAAAGGAAGATGCAGGCAATCACCACCATGATGAGATTACCGGGCACCATTACCCCGAAAAGCTCCATATTCGGCGTAAATAGAGGGCCGATTCCTGAGCTATTGATAAAATCTACGATTGCTTGCCACATAGCGCACCTCTACTTGTATGTAACGAGTGGGTCGCCAGCGGCAACTTGATCGCCCCTTACAACTGAAATGCTTGCGATTTCGCCGTCGTGGGGCGCGGGAATCTCGTTTTCCATCTTCATCGCCTCGATCACCACGATCGTGTCACCGCCTTTAACGACGTCACCAACATTGATGTTGACGCTGTGGATCTTACCCTGAAGCGGTGCGACGACAACTTCGCCATCACCCGCGGGCGCGGGTGCCGGAGCAGGTGCCACAGGGGCAAGGGCTGCCACAGGAGCAGGAGCAGGCGCCGGTGCCGGAGCGACAGGTTGCGCACCAACTGGTGCCGGAACTGCGGCCGCCGCAGCGCTCCCCATTTCTTCTACTTGTACTACGTGCTCGACTCCGTCGATCACGATACGAAACGTTTTAATACGCGACATAATGATGTAATTCCTTTCTTCAAACTCGCTTAACTAGCGTGAGCGCCGGAGCGCGGCACCCTGAATGCTCGCCTGTTCCCAACCGGAAAGTACTTGGCCCGAGCGGACAATTTTACGTACGGACAAAGTTTGACCGTCTTGTTCATACGCCTTGATCGCTGCCATAATGATGGCAAGCGTGCGTGCATCTGCGCGCCTTGACGTCTGCGATGACGGTGAAGCGGCTTCGGCCTTTACTTCTTTTTTCAGGCTCTGACCGGAGGATCCAGCTCCGTCACCGAGCTCATCCTTGTTCTTTTTCTTTGATTTCCGGTTAACAAAAAAGGCTGTAATATCCACCAAATAGGAGATACAAAGCAAAACGAAAAAGACGACCAACATGCTGAATAATGAAATCAGCAATGTATCCGTAAACGTCAAATTATTGACATCAAATAGTAATACCATTTATACCTCCCGCTCTTTACAAGGGTATGTTCCCGTGTTTCTTGGAAACGGTGAGAACGCGTTTACCTTTGAGCGAATCAAATGACGAAATCAAGCGCTGACGCGTATCTTCGGGGAGAATAATATCGTCCACATAGCCGCGAGCCGCCGCAATGTAGGGATTCATCATTTTGTCTTCGTACTCCTTAATTTTGGCTGTGCGCTCTTTTTCAGGATCATCCGCGTTGCGAATCGCTTTACTGAAGATAATGTTAGCAGCGCCATCCGCACCCATGACAGCGATTTCCGCACCCGGCCAAGCGAACACAATGTCGCCGCCTAGATGCTTGGAGCACATACCGATGTACGCGCCGCCGTAGGCCTTACGAGTAATCAGTGTCACTTTCGGCACTGTCGCTTCGCTGTACGCGTAAAGCAACTTTGCACCGTGGCGGATAATGCCGCCGTACTCCTGTTGCGTTCCGGGGAGATAGCCCGGCACGTCTACAAGAGTCAAAAGCGGAATATTAAATGCATCGCAAGTGCGGACAAAGCGCGCCGCTTTGTCAGATGCATTAATGTCAAGACATCCTGCCATTACTCTCGGCTGGTTGGCGATGACCGCAACGACCTCGCCATTGAGACGGATGTAGCCGGTGAGCATGTTAGTGGCATAGTACTCCTGATATTGAAAAAACTCACCGCGATCGGCAATCGCCGTGATCACATCGAGCATATTATAGGGCTTTGCCGGATCTTCCGGAATGACTGTGTTCAGCTCGAGACGCTTCGCGTCAGGATCCTCATCACAAGGCAGTGCATCCGGTCGCTCCATATTGTTTTGCGGCAGATATGAAAGCAGTGTACGTATCTGACTAAAACAGTCTTCTTCGTTTGTCGCGCGATA
Source organism: Clostridiaceae bacterium (assembly GCA_012799825.1). Lineage (GTDB taxonomy): Bacteria > Bacillota > Clostridia > Saccharofermentanales > DTU023 > UBA4923. The sequence continues at coordinate 36,663 of JAAZKK010000016.1, forward strand.
ATGAGCGACACCGCTGATACTGTTGTGAGTCATCGCGCCTCCAAGATCCTGAGATGATACTTCTTCGCCTGTCACCGCCTGCACGACCTTAGGACCTGTGATAAACATTTCACTGGTGTTATCCACCATGAACACATAATCCATAAGAGCCGGCGAGTAAACCGCGCCGCCTGCGCATGGCCCCATGATGACTGAAATCTGGGGAATGACGCCGGACGCCTGCGTGTTGTTAAAGAAAATGCGTCCGTAGCCTGCCAATGCGTCTACGCCTTCCTGAATCCGCGCGCCGCCGGAGTCATTGATGGCGATCATTGGCGCACCGACCTTCAGCGCCGCTTCCTGTGTACGAGCGATCTTCGCTGCGTGCTCCTCACCGAGCGATCCGCCGATGACCGTAAAATCCTGGGCGGAAATGTAGACAAGCCGTCCGTTGATGGTGCCATATCCTGTGATCACACCATCGCCCGGCGCATCCTTTTTGTCCATTTCGAACTCGGTGCTGCGGTGTTTGACAAAAAGCCCTGTTTCAACGAAACTTCGGTCATCTAAGAGCGCATAGACGCGCTCACGGGCTGTCATCTTCCCGCGTTCATGCTGTCTTGCAACGGCACGTTCTCCGCCACCGGCAAGCAGCTTCTCTCTCAGCTCCTCAAATTTTTCTTGTTTTTCTGTAAGCAAGGTTTGCCCCTCCTTCATCTACACTCAAACGCGAGATGTGCCTTAGCGCCACCATCCCGAATCTGAGGTTATTATCCATTTTTTCCTGAAGCTTGAGATTTGTTCAGGCCTTTATGTTGAGCGTTTGCCAACGAACGCAAGGCGCGATCTTCAGATCCTTCGACGCATTTTGCGTTTCGTTCAAACGCGACGTATTACTTCTTAAAGACGTCCGGTATATCATAAAGTCCGCCGGACCATTCAACGAGGTCCTCCAGCGAACGAGCAGCCAACAGATCGTGCGTCGCGTCGGCAGGATCGATTCCAAGGTCATCGGGATAAGCGACTTTGCCTTGTGCTCTCAAAGACTCGATATCCGCCGCATTCACTCTCTCACCGAGCGCCGTACCCTGTGCGATCGCGGCCAACAGGCGCGTCCGTTCGTTTTCGCTTTGCGCCATGTAGAGGTAGGCGATGCCTTGCTCGGTGACGACGTGCGACACGTCTTCGCCGTAGATCATAACGGGAATACCGGAAAGCCCTGCTTCCCGGCCTATCTTGACGGCATCGAGCTCAGGGACGAAATAATCGCCGTATTTACCGCGACTGGAAAGCATCTGCACGACAAGCTTTCGTCCACGGATGAGCGAATTGCCCGGATTCGGCACCATAGCGTTCCACGCATCGGATGCATGACGGCGGCCGCGCGTGTCGTGACCCATGTTCGGAGCGCCGCCAAAGCCGCTAAGACGGCCTTGAACGACCGTTGATGAGTTACCTAAGTAATCCATCTGCAACGTCGCACCCAAGAAAAGATCCATCCCGTATAGTCCAGCGAGTTGCGCCATCGCCCGGTTAGAACGAAGAACACCGTCTGAACCGATCGAGAAAATATCCCGACGCGCTTGCGTATAGCGCTCCATGCCGAGCTCGCCGCCAAACGGATACATGCTCTCAACCCAGCCGCTTTCGATAGCCGGGATCATCGTCGGATGCGGGTTCAAGACCCAGTTGGTGCATATTTTACCTTTAAGACCAAGGTTCTCCCCGTATGTCGGAAGTAAAAGTTCGATCGCGGCACCGTTATAGCCGACGCCGTGGTTCAACGAGCGCACTTGATGTTTCGCATAGATGCCCTTGATGACCATCATGCCCATCAAGATGTGTTTGTCCTTAATTTTCGCCGGATCGCGTGTGAAAAGCGGTTCCATACCGTAAGGCTCATCCGCCTGAACGACGAGGTCGACCCAATCGCCGGGAATATCGACTCTCGGCAGCGAATCTTCGGAAACCAATTCGTTGGCCTGTGCGATCACGATCGCGTCTTTAAACGCACCGGCTTCTGCCAGCACCGGTGTATCTTCCGTGCTGAAACCCGTATAAAGATTGCCGTGACGATCCGCTTTCTCCGCGGCGATAAGGCAAACGTCGGGAATCAGATCGACGAAGCAACGCGCGTAAAGTTCGAGATATGTATGGATCGCACCGATTTTAATTGCTCGGTCGTCAAGCATTTGTGAAATTTTCTTAGATTGTTTGCCGGAAAATGCGAAGTTAATTTCTTCTGCAATGCCTTTTTCAAAAATGGTAAGATGCTCGTCCATCGTAACGGCCGGCATAATCATGTTCAAGCGATTCACCTTCTCAGGATCGACGTTTGCCAGTGTTTTGGCTAGGAAAGTTGCCTGTTTCTGATTGTCGCCTTCCAATATTACATTCGCACCGGAGGGAATCACCGTTTCAAGTATGTTGACCGCATCCTCCGCTTTAAAGACTTTTTGATCTATCCACTCCGAAGCCTGCTTAAGCAAAACGGCTTTACGTTCACGTCTCCTCTGCCAATTCATTGTGCCACCTCCCGCAAACTGCACAAAATAACGACTACGTGATCCACGAAGAAATTACCATGTTCGCGCCAATTCGTCAACTTTAATAATCGTCAATACTATACAATTTGTATTATTTCGATTATACCCCATAAAACTGCATCAGAACCATTGAAAATACTTGATTACGGCCATTTTTAACAATTCTGTAGATAATGCTAATTGTTCATCATTATTGTGAGTTAATATTAAAACAAGAGAACAAGAACATGATCATCACAAGACGCTTTTAGCATTATCGTGCATTCTCGTTGCGTTCCGATTCAGCATGATTGCTGATTTCGCCGCACTCCGGTTTGTCAAAAAGGCGAAGAGATTCTTCGATAAACTGATGCCTCCTTCTTCTGTAATCCGCTCCGGCAAAATCGTTCGACGTGGCATGTGTGGCATTAGGCACGATCCAGAGCTCTTTCTTCTCGGAGACACACGCTTCATAAAGCTGCTCGCCCATCCAAGTGGGAACGAAAAGATCATTTTCCCCGTGAATAATAAAAATAGGCACTTGCGCATGACGGATGCGATCAAGCGGTGTCGGTTTATCACTCCAGACACCTGTCAACAAGCCGTAAAACAGCTGTGTCGCAATGAGCACGGGAAAACGGAGAAAAAATGGCAACTTGTGAAGCATCCACCGCCCTTCTTCGCGAAGTGACGTGTATCCGCAATCGGCTATAACGGCGACGACAGAATCGGGCAACTTCGGATCGCCGGCCATCTTCAGCACATTCGACGCCCCCATAGAAACGCCGTCAAGCACAAACGCGCGAACCTTCTTCGACTCATCTTCTCCGTACGTTTTAGTTACGAGATCCATCCACGTACCAAGATCGTCATAATGTTTCAGGAACAAATCGGAATAATTGCCTCCAGTCGGCTCGTGGCCGCGGAGCGCAGGCATCAGAACCGAAAAACCTGCTTCCAAGTATTGGAGCGCGTCCTTTGCACGGCTGAGCGGGTGACCTTGCCATCCGTGAACAACCACGGCACAAACACCTTTAAAAGGGTTGTTGCTGTCCCGTTTAGTGGAATTACTCTTTTTAGCGGCATTGTCCGCATACTCCGATTGAGAAAACGCGGATGAATGCAAGTGCTCACTCAAGCTTTTGTCGATGATCACTTGCCGATCAGAAGCAGGGGACACAAGAAGGTGATCGTTCGATCTATTGCCGGCAATCACTTGCCGATCGGAAGCAGCGGACGCAAGAAGGTGATCGTTCACGCTATTGCCGATGATCACTTGCCGGCCAGAAACAGCGGGCTCAGAAAGGTGATCGTTCGCAATTTTACCGGCGGGCGCCTCTAGTTCCGACTGCATAAGCTCAGGAAAATACAGTGCAGCAAGTTTAATGTCCTCTTTTTCAATCGTATGAGATACATGAGAAAACGCCAACAGATCGGCGCGCAGTTTTTCGGCTTCTTCCTGCCAATCTCTTTCTGAAGCAGACATCCCTTTGATCGTGTCATTCGGATTGAAGTCAGAGCGAGAGGAAGTACGACGAAATAGTTGGTAACCCATCGTGATCACGAGTGTGAGCCATCCGGCAAAAAGAATGACGACAAACGCTATCGCAAGCTTTGGAAGGTCCGATGAATCCAAAGCCAAGAATATCAATGTGTAACTCCAAACCATCTCGCAGTACATATTCTATTCACCCTATACGCACACACGCGCGGCACCGACCTTAAGCTACTCTGTTATTATGTGTTCTCGAATACTATACGCTTACACGCGCGGAGCCGACTTTTAACCGTATCCTTATAAGCGACGTAAACGGCGTATACGCCCATACGCGCGGCACCGACTTCCTTAAGACCCTTGTTCCGTTTGGTCGCCTGCGATCCTCTCGACACATTCGGCACTAGTGAGCATCAATGCTTGAGCCTTGGCTCACTAAACCATTTCCCCTTGCGATAAAGAATAAATCCAAAAAGATCGATCAGCACATTCGAAGCCAGCATCGCAATCCAAATCGCTTCCTCGCCCATGTTCGTGTAACGCTGAAACAGGAAAATCATCGGCAGGCGTATGCCCCACAATCGCCCGATCGACATCATCGCCGAGTATTTCTGATAGCCGCTGCCGCTGAAAATACCTGCAAATAAATTAAAATACCCTATGAACGGCGTCATCAACACCGAGTAGATCATGTAATCCATCGCCAATTGCCAAACAATCCGTTCCTCGCCATGCGAACTGAGATTATAGAGCGAAAGGAGCGGATTACGTAAAATCCACTGAAGCAACGCACCGGTGACCGATAAAACTGTTGAGATGATAAACGCGGCGCGCACAAACTTTTTCACGCGCTCCTTTTTTCCGGCGCCCAAATTCTGACCGATGATCGGCGTCAATGAGCCGCCAACACCCATTGTAGCCGTCGTAAGAAAACCGTTGATGCGATTGACGGCAGCGTAAGCACTCAGGGTCGCCGTACCGTAACCGGCAACTACGGAATTGAGCATTGTAAAGCCGATCGCCGCACTGCTCTGACCAAGTGCCGTCGGAAATCCGACGCGTATGAGTTCGAAGAATTTTCGCCATTTTAGGTGGACACCACGCAGCCGTACACGGACATTGTTCGCACGTGATCGGATAGCGACCAGACCAAGCAGCGTTTTGACTACTTGAGCGATCACTGTGGCCCAGGCCGCGCCGGCAATTCCCATCCCCAAACCGCGTAAACCGAACACAGGTTCATATTCAAAAATGAACAGCGGATCTAAAACAACATTCAAGATCGATGAAAAGACACTGATGATCATCGTGACTTTCGTCTTACCCTGCGCGCTCAAAATGGAGTAAAATGCCAAATACGCGATCTCGAAAAAATAGCCCAAAAGTAATATGGACAAATAAACAGATGCTAGACTCGCTAACTCACCCGTCGCACCCATCCAACGAACAAAGGAAGGCGCAAGTGATGAGCCAAATCCGGACAGCAAAACACCGAGGGCTAAACAAAAAAGTACGACGTGCGTCGCGTATGATTCCGCTTTCTGATGCTCATCCTGTCCTAAAAGTTGCGCGATGATGGCGGTCGCAGCAATAGAAAGGCCGATACCTAAGGATACAAATAAGTAGTGAGGAGGCCAAACGAAGCTTGTCGCCGAAAACTGGACAATTGAAAGTTGCGCTACCCATAGCCCGTCAGCCAAGTTGTAAAAAGACGCGATGAGATTGTTAAACATGAGAGGAATCGAGACTGAAAACAGGACCGGATAAATCGGCCCCGTCAAAAGATCGCGATTTAAGCGCTTGTCATTTTCCACCATTCAATACTCCTGACTTGAAGTATATTTTACCTCACCGCAAACACGAGAACAAGTTTTCCGACTGTGACGCCCTCGCACCTGACGTCTTTCCCCATCGCGAACTCGAGAACATGCATGTTACTAGATGCAACATGCCGATTTAAAATATAACCATCCTCCGGACGAATAAGGTATTCTTCGACAGGCGATACCGTGAAAAAACCGATTTATAAAAGCCGGTTTATGATGATAGCAAGAAGAATAATAACGAGCGCTGCGATCACATGCCCGAGAATCGATGCCTTTGGAGACGTATCATCGTTTGCGTTGCCTCGACAAGCACCGCAACCAATACAGTAGTTTTGATCCTTTTTTCGTGAAAACTTATCTGAGGTGCTGACACAGAGACGATTGAAGCTCGCTTGTTCATTGTCTGTCACCGATGGAGACGACAGCAGTGACTCCGGAACTTTATATTGGTGATCAGTTAGCATCTTGCGCCTCATCCTGTTCTAAGGCAGTAATTTGTTTTGTGAGCGAGGCAATACGCATCTCTTCACGCTTGACATCGGATTTTCGGCCGGCCTTAATAAAAAGACGACGCGCTTCCATGCTTCGTGTGAGCGCTTCCTTAATATCGCCTTGTTGCTCAATATAAAGACTTTCCAACGAAAGAATAGCGCGTAGCGCTGTGTCCGATTCCACCGTTTCGGCGTAATCGCGCGCAAGCTTCAAATAGATACCCGCTTGCTCATAGTCATTCAACGCCATGAACTGTTCCGCCTGTCCGGCATAATTGTGCGACAGGCGTAGATAGTAGCGAGGCATTGTGGACACAAGATCAACCAGTTCATTCCTAAAGCAGTTGATCGCCTCTTCCCTGTTGCCGGTCAAGGCAGCAAGACGCGCACGCTCGTGAAGGATGGAAGGCACCATATCATTCGGATGCTGTCTTGCGTCGCTCGCCTCCAACTCATCTAAAATGGCACGCGCAGGTTTCGCGCGACCGATACTGATCAGCGCACGCACTTCACCGAGCTGTGCCAGAGCGCGCTCCGGAGGACGAAGCGTTTTGTCGCGAACGCACCCCTTAAAATAAGAAACCGCTTTTTCATAAGCGCCAATTTCAAGAAGACGGAAGCCTTCATCAAGTTGCATCATTGGATCTTTCATAGATTCATTTTAGCACGATGTGATCATTTAGACATGCCAAAGATTACGATAACGTGACGAATAATTCGGCAAAGTTCACAATTTATTCGCCACTTTCAACCAAGATTCCTGTACAATATGTGCGAGACTCAGAAAAACACTCATTAATTACAGGAGCTGATTCATAGAATGATTGGTAAATATATTGGGCGATTTCTCATGCAGGGAGAAGATCCTCTGATGATCGACGCTGAACGCTGTGCCACCGTTCGCACCGAAAATACTTTGATGCATGCGATGTTGTTACTGACATCAGTCGGCTATACATCCATTCCTGTTCTCAACGATTGTTCCCACTTAGCAGGTATCATTGCGATGCCGAGCATCGTAAACGGCGTTTTAGAAGACGACAACTACAATTGGGATCTTTTGAATCGACGCAAGGTACGCGATGTGATGCAAACCAATCCGCCGAAGGTCTTTGATGACGCTAAACTGGAGGATGTGTTGCGCCTGCTTATCCTATCGAATTACATTTGCGTCACCGATAGGAAGGGTCTTTTTAAGGGCATCGTCGCGCGAAAACAAATTCTAAAAAGGCTGAACCGACTGGCGCACGAATTTGAGATCAAATATGACGTAACACCTGCTCATATGGGCGACCACGCCACCTATGATTTTTCGTCGACGGCGATGAAAGACCTCAGGGCAATCTGATTTTCCAGCCCTATATAGGGTCGACGCACCGGAAGGCTTGTCATTACAGAAAGAAGCCTTCGTCGTGCGTATGCTATAATGCATCCACATTACCCGAATACAGGCGGAGGAACGCTACTCACATGTCAATTAATGTAACCCGATCTTCCATGCCATCTTTTGAGGCTTTCTGTGACGAAATTCGTCCGCTTTGGGAAAGTCGATGGTTGACAAATCAAGGGTTGAAACACCAGGCGCTGGAAGAAGCGCTCAAGTCATTTCTGGACGCACCTTATCTCACGCTTTTTGTAAATGGACATCAAGCACTCGAGGGTATCTTGCGCGTCATGGATCTTGAAGGTGAAGTCATCACGACACCTTTCACCTATGCTTCCACGACGCATGCCATCACGCGAACGGGACTTACACCGGTTTTCTCAGACATTCGTCCGGATAACCTCACACTGGATCCGGCGTTGTTGGAGCCTTTGATCACCGAAAAAACGTGCGCCATCCTTCCCGTGCACGTCTACGGGAACCTCTGTGACGTCGAAGCGATCGAAAAAATCGCCGAGCGCTACCATCTCAAGGTGATTTACGATGCAGCGCATGTCTTTGGCGTCCGCAAAGACGGCAAAAGTGCCGCCGCATTTGGTGACGCCTCCATGTTGAGTTTTCATGCGACAAAAGTCTTCCATACGATTGAAGGTGGCGCCGTCATTTACCATGATCCCACGCTTACCGAGCGTCTTGACGCGGAGAAGTGCTTCGGGCTTAACGACTTTGAGTACACCGGTAGCAACTCGAAAATGAACGAGTTCCAAGCAGCGATGGGTTTATGCAATCTTAGAATCATCCTTGACGAGATTGCCAAACGCGCCACTGTGGCCGAGCGTTACATATCGAACCTCAAAGATATCGACGGAATTACTTGTTGGACACCTGAAGATGACATCACTCCTAATTACGCTTACTTTCCCGTTCTTATCGAAGCCGAGCGCTTTGGTCGGACGCGCGATGAAGTAAGCGATCTTCTCGCACAAGAAAACATTTACGCGCGCAAATATTTCTACCCTCTGACAAGCGCATTTCCTTGCTATGTCGGAAAAATCGACCCCGGCCACACACCGGTCGCGGAAAAGGCTGCCGCGGACGTGCTCTGTTTGCCGATGTACGCGGATCTGGACATTCATGATGTCGATCGGATCTGTGATCTGATCATCCAAACTAAAAGGAGTTAATTTTATGAAAGGCATTATTCTGGCCGGCGGAAAAGGCACCCGTCTCTACCCCATGACCAAGTGCATATCGAAGCAGTTACTACCAATCTACGACAAACCGTTAATCTACTATCCGCTTTCGATCCTGCTTCTGACCGGAATTAGGGAAGTCCTGATCATTTCCACGCCTGAAGACACACCCATGTACGAGCAGCTCCTTGGGAATGGAAAGAAAATCGGTATTTCAATCGAGTACAAAGTCCAGATGACGCCGCGCGGACTGGCAGACGCGTTCATCGTCGGCGAGGATTTCATTGGAGACGACAACGTCTGCCTCATTCTCGGCGACAACGTCTTTTTCGGTCAAAATCTCTCGTCCACCCTTTGGAAAGCCGCAGAGAGGACAAAAGGCGCTACTATTTTCGGCTATCCTGTGAAAAACGCACAGGCATTTGGTGTCGTCGAGTTCGACGATCAAGGTCGGGTGCTTTCGATCGAGGAAAAGCCGGAGCACCCGAAATCCAATTACGCCGTTCCCGGCCTTTATTTTTACGACAACCGCGTCGTCGATATCGCCAAGAACGTCAAACCGTCTGCGCGCGGTGAGATTGAGATCACATCGGTTAATAACGTATATCTTGAGATGGGCGAACTGCACGTCGAACTGCTCGGGCGCGGCATCGCTTGGTTAGATACGGGTTCGCCGGACGGCCTCCTGAAAGCGGCAGAATTCGTCGAGGCGATCCAATCAAGGCAAGGGTTTTATATTTCCTGTATTGAAGAAATTGCGTGGCGCCGCCATTTCATCACGACAGAAGAACTTCTCGCCATCGGCGAAGAATTGAAAATGACGGACTACGGCCAATATCTCATCGACTTGGCAAAGACAGATCAGCGATAACAACTTAAACATCTCATATAAGAAAGAAGCTGTCTCATTCTCGCAGTTAGCAAGTGATTTTGAGATAGCTTCTTTCTTATGTGGGTTAGCGGTTTCAACAGCTGGATCGCCTGAATTATTCAATTAGCAAATCGTCTATTTAAAATGCGCTGCGAAAGTCTCAGATTTTCGCATCGGCTTCGATGACACCCCATATATTCGACACGAGCGACATGCCGAGCTGGTATTCTCGCACGATTTTGTCCTCAGAATCGGAGAAGCCCCAAAAGAATATCAGGCCGGACGCCCCCTGCAACGCGCCCACCGCGTCGGGATCCTGAGCAAGATCTCCTGTCGGCTCTAAAAATACACGTGTACCGCGTTTTTCTAAGGCATCTTGGATCGTCTTGATCGCCGCTTCTCTCGACGCATTACCTGCAGTACCCGGAACAAGTACACGGAGCGTTTCATCTTGACGTCCCTCAACGCGTGCTGCAAGTCCATTGAGCACTTCCGCAGCATAAGACGCATCTTTTGCTACTTCATCTTCGGAATAATACCGGTTAAATAGGCGGCGTACGAATTCATCAAGCTTGTTATGGCGGCGTTTTTGATCTTTTTTATGCGTTATTTTACAAGGAAGTATACAGATGTAGAGTAGGTTCAACTGTCGCGCAAGAGTTGAAATGTCCTGACCGCTGATGGTTTTTCGCTCTTTTAAAAAGATAATGCAGGCGCCGACAATAAATCCTAGAAATAGGCCGAGAATGATATTTTTTAATACGGAAGGTTTAGCCGGAGTCGGAGTGCTTTCAGCTTTTTTCTCCTCTTCGGCGTCCGCGATCTTCTCTTCAACAGCTTGATCGATTAAGCCCTGATAATAATCAATGCTCTTGTTGTAGCGGTCAATGCGCGCCTGAAGTTCGTCGCGCACACGCGTGATCTGTTCGTCTTTCGTCTGTCTAACGCGCTCTCTAATGAAGGAAATGTTATGCGGTTGATGCAAGTCCAGCTCTGTGTGGATCACTTTGGTGATTTGATCTTTCGCATTGCGGACAAGCTGATCAATCATTTCTTCGTTAGGTCCCGTAATCTGAATCACCACAGAGCCGCTTGAAGTTATCTCTGATAATACTAGCGACGGGATATACGCGGCATTGAGCGACATGGAGCCGTAGTCAGCCAGACTTTTCATGAAAGCGTCGCTTGAGACTTGCTGGAGATAGCGCAAGCTGAGCGAACGACTAAGCTGTTCTTTTTCCGCCCGTGTCATATCGTCCGTTTGAAGAAGTGTAATGGCAATTTCAAAACGTTTGTTGATACGATTCTCCGGATCGATTTGAAGGTAGTAATCATATTTCAAACGCGTATTCAGATTGGAGTTGGTGTCACTGAGATAAGTAATTGAATTCTGCCATTGCTTCGCTTTGCCATCTTTGGTGACAAAGGTATCACGTATCGTCTTCTTCTCTTCCGCCGTAAGCTCTTGTACAACGGGCTTCGGTTCCGGTTTTAATATGCCGATACCTGCGATTAAAAGGGCGGCTACCAGCATGCAGGCCAAGATTTCCCGCCAACCGGCAAGAAGATGATAGACGACGTCTTGAATGCGAATAACTCTTTGATATTCCATAAGCAACTTTCTAAACAATCATACCGAACAGAGCGACGGCGGCCTTATTGCTTGATTTTGGATCAACGATGATCGCCTATAAGAGCGACTTACTCGTTGTTACAGAACGCGCTCCAACAGATCGGCGATGCGCTTGGAAGCAAACCCGTCGCCGTAAGGATTGCTCGCTTTGCTCATTTTATCATACGCTTCCTGATCCTCTAGGAGGAGCTTGAATTGTTCGTAAATCCTTTCCTCGTTTGTGCCGACAAGCTTCAGCGTACCCGCCTCAATACCTTCAGGACGCTCCGTCATGTCGCGCATAACGAGCACCGGTTTTCCAAGCGAAGGCGCCTCCTCTTGGATGCCGCCGCTGTCCGTCAAAATCAGATAACAACGCGCTAGGAAATTGTGAAACTGCAAAACATCAAGAGGTTCAATAAGATGAATGCGGTCACAGTCTTTCAGAAGTTCGTCCGCCGCTTTTCGAACGACGGGATTCATGTGGATGGGATAAATCGCCTTGACATCGGGATGTTCCTCGATGATGCGCCGTATCGCGCGGAACATATTGTGCATGGGTTCCCCGAGATTTTCACGGCGGTGCGCCGTGATAACGATCAGGCGGCTGCCTTCAGCCCACCCCAATTCAGGATGTGTAAAATCTTTTCGCACGGTTGTCTTGAGTGCATCGATCGCCGTATTGCCGGTCACAAAAATGGTGTCAGGTTTCTTCCCTTCGCGAACCAGATTGTTTTTGGAAAGTTCGGTAGGTGAAAAATGCCACGACGCCATGACGCCGACTGCTTGGCGATTAAACTCTTCGGGATAAGGCGCGCTAAGATCGTAGGTTCGAAGACCGGCTTCGACGTGGCCCACCGGTATCTGCATGTAAAAACAAGCGAGCGCTGTCACAAAGGTCGTCGAGGTGTCGCCGTGCACAAGTACGACATCGGGTTGAACCTCCTCCAACACTTCGCGAATGCGCGTCAAAATGTTAACCGTGATATCAAAGAGCGTCTGTTTTTCTACCATGATCGAAAGATCATAGTCCGGAACGACCTCAAAAACCTCAAGCACCTGATCCAGCATCTCGCGGTGTTGACCGGTCACGCAAACAACTGTGCGAATATCCTTCCTGCCGCGAAGCTCTTCCACCAGCGGACACATCTTGATCGCTTCCGGACGTGTTCCGAAAACAAGCATAACGGTTTTCACAAAGTACATCCTATCTAGCACAACATTCTTGCTGTGACGCACCTGTTTTAATAGGCATATTCGGTCGTATGATCGTCTTCTCGACGAAAGGCACAAACATCCCTGTAACATTGCACAGAACACTCTCGCCAAAGCGCAAGAGAATGCATGGCTTCAGTCTTTTCAAGGCGATATTTACAGTCGGTACACGCCATCGAGATCGCACACTCCGCGCGTATCCAAAACTACTTTGCCTCTTAGAAGATCCATTTTTTCTAAAAGCTGCCGGTGAGCGACCATAATGACAACAAAATCCGTATCCGCGAGAAATGCCTCGAAATCGTGATACTGATTTTCAACGAGGTCGTATTTTACGAATGGATCGTAGACGCGAAGCGGCTCGGCAAGGTGCTTCTTTTGGCATTCAAGTAGCTGCAGCGTCGGCGATTCGCGGCAATCATCGACGTTTTCCTTATACGTCAGACCGTACAATCCGACGCGCGACGGGTCGGTCATACCTTTTTCTTTCATGATGTCATGGATGCGACGCAAGACGTATGCGGGCATTGCGTCATTGGTGTTCATCGAGGCCGAAATGATGTCGGTAAGACCGGGATAATCACCGACTAAAAACCACGGATCAACCGAAATACAGTGACCACCCACGCCCGGTCCCGGCTTTAGGATATTGACGCGAGGATGTTGATTGCAGATACGGATGATCTCATAGACGTCCATCCCCGCCTGTCGGCAAATCTTTGCCAACTCATTGGCAAACCCTATATTGACGGCACGATAGGTGTTTTCAACAACCTTCGTCATCTCGGCCGTACGAATGTCCGTCACGATGATCTCGCCTTCGCAAAACTGCTCATAAATCGACTTAATTCGTTCCCCTACAGCGCGATCATCGGCGCCAATGGTGCGATTATTGTAAATCAATTCGTGAACCATATTGCCGGGAATAATGCGTTCCGGCGCGTGCACGAGGTGGATGGCCACCTTGTCTTGTAAAGACTTTTTATCGACGATCGGCCGAATATAGCGATCGATCGTCCCGGGCGATACCGTCGATTCAATGACGATCGTTGAATCGGGCAGACAAGTGTCCAATATTTCATTGACCGCAGAGACGATGTACGAAGGATCGACCTGCTTGCTCAACGGGTCATAAGGTGTAGGAACGGAAACGATATAAAGATCCGTTTCCTGATACACCGTCGAAAATTGAACGCCTAAAGCGCGCGACTTGTCATAAAGTTCGCCAAGTCCCCTTTCTTGGAATGTGATCGTTCCGTCATTCAAAGAGGCAACGCGCTTTTCGTCGTAGTCCGTACCGACTACATTTAAACCGTGAGAGGCCATCATCAATGCCGTAGGCAAACCGATATAACCCAAGCCAATTACGTTAATCATGTCGTCTTTAATCTACCCTTTGTTTCTATTTTTTTACTTAAGCGCAGTCCAAATATATTTATTCTCTGCGCACGACCTGAAGATGCTTGTTTAAGCATGTCTGATCAATAATATCTATCTTCTCTTCATGACTATTAAAGTGCGTCCTTATATGCATGACCCGACTTAACCGGATAGAGACCTAATACATAGCACATGCTTCGACGACACCGATTACGGGGACGTCAAGATGGCGGCCGAGCTGATATTCGAGCATCCGTTTTTCTGTCGTATCTGTATTACTCCACAAATAGAGTAAAGCGGAGGTCTTCTCAACCGCCTGAACGGCGGTCGGGTCGCCGGCAAAACGCCCAATCGGCTTAAATGTTATGGCGCCGGGCGCTATGGTCTTGTCGAACACGGTCTGAAGCTGTTCAATCAATAGAGTCCGCACACGGTCGGTTTCTGTGCCGGGAACAAGTAGCTGTAACGGCATTTCTTGTGAAGAGTTTTTTGCCGATGCGGTCGTATTGGCTCCACCCATCGCATTCACTTTGCCCATGATCAGCTCTGCTGTATAGGCCATCGCCGTCTCCGCAACTGATACGTCATACGCTCTTTTAAACCATCGCGCAATACGACGATCAAGCGCATTGCCGCGACGATCCTTATCGAGCGCCGTATCCATAGGAAGCGCGCCAAGATACATTAAATTCAAAGCATGCGACGCCTTTTTCACATTAAATACACCAATCTCATTCCAATAACGGATCAGCGTCCAAACGATACTGATGAACAAACCGACGAAAAAGCCCATCAATCCGCGTTTGATCAGCGTCCTCATCGATAGATCCGCTTTCACTTCGCCTTGTGTTTTTGTCGCTGTCAACTGATGCTTGGCATCGACAGCGCGCTCAATGTCCTGATGAATCTCTTCAAGACGCGCTTCACCAAGAGTGATCATTCGTTGAAGTTCTTCCTTCAACCGCAAAATCCCGGGATCCTCAACGACCTCCACGCGCTCATGTGTGAACATGAGTTCATAGTCACCCATCGGATCCATACCAGCGTGTAGCACAAGCTCGGCATAATCGCGAATATCCCACATAATCGCGTCAATTAGACTTTCATCCGGTCCGGTCACTTCAAGAAAGAGCAGACCGTCATCGTTGATCTCGGTGCGAATGAGGTGCCGGATGCTCATATCATTAAGAGGCACCCGTCCTTTTTCCATCATGTGAAGCACAAACGTCTCATCTTGAAGCGCCTGCATGTAACGCAGACTGAGAACACGGGCAGTGCGCGCTTCCTCTTTTGCGTCGGACACAGCATCCTCGGCAAACTTAAAGTTCAGGACAAAACTTTTATTCATACGCTGCGTCGGATCGATGTGAAAGTAGAGATCTTCGGAAAGTGTCTGTCTCAGCTTGTGGTTGCTTTTTCGCACCATCTCAAGATTATCAAGATAATATTGGCCTTCCGTTTCGTATGCAATGAAATCGGAGACAAGCTTCTTGTATTCTCGCTCGCTAATGCCTGCGTCGCCTGTTCTCGGCGGATTCGCAAATGTCAAGCCTAATGCGATCGCTGTGCCCAAAAGAAGACAGATCAAAAGGACACGCCATGATTTGAATAAGTAAAAAAAGAAAGCTTTCAGATTGAAACTTTTCAGTTCTTCCATGGCTTCCTCCTCAATATTTACTGCCTATTAGGCGGAATTGACCTTGTCTATTCTACAACATTTTTTCCCATTATAACAGGCAAAACGGCGCAGTCGCGCCATGACGACCGTGCCGTTTGTTTTTTCCTCGCGGTCTGCCTTGTTAATAAAGCAAACTGTACGCTTTTGATTATTGAATTTCGACTTCGGCGCCAGCGTCGGTGAGCATTTTGGCCGCTTCTTCGGCGTCATCTTTCGAGATTTTCTCTTTTACCGGCTTAGGTGCTGAATCGACGAGCGCTTTCGCATCTTTGAGACCGAGACCGGTCAGCTCCCGAACGATTTTGATCACTGGTATCTTCGACTGTCCGGCACTCTTAAGAATGACGTCAAATTGTGTTTTTTCCTCTTCTTCAGCCGGTCCCGCTGCGGCACCCTGCACAGGCGCGGCAACAGCCATAGCGGCGGCAGATACGCCAAATTCCTCTTCCATCATTTTTACAAGATCATTAAGTTCCAGGATCGTCAGTTCCTTCACCGCGTCCAGAATCTTGACCAATTTATCGTTACTCATCTATTTTTCCTCCTGTTGACGAGTGTAGCGTCCTCGGATGACGCTTTATACTAAACAGCGCATTCATTGTGCGCTTCGCCGGTTCTGCGGCATTTTGTGTGTTCTTATATCCTTTGCTCTGATTAAGTTAAGGTTGTCATCTTTCGCATAAGGCTGCAATTTCAAGGGTGTAAGGTTTCTTTACTTCGCCTCGGCAGGTGCATCCGCTACAAAAGATTACTCCGTTACGGCAGCAACTTCATCCGCGGCTTCGGGAGCGCTTGCAACCGATACCGGGACATCTTTTACTTTTTCCACACCGGCTTTTTCGCCTTTCTCAGCGATTTGGCCTGCGACTTGCGCAAACGCTGTTAACGGGTACATCATCATGAACAGCAGTTGCCCATAAAGCGTCTCGCGCGACTCGATGTAAGACAGTTTGATTAGGTAGTCGAGAGATTCGACTTTACCATCTACAATACCGCCTTTGATTGACAGTCTTCGATATTTTTCTGTTGATTGGCGCATCAGCCTGGGCGCCAGAAGGGCATCTTCTGTACTGAAAGCCAGCGCCGTCGGACCAACCATAGCGTCTTCTAGTCCCTCGTATCCGAGAGCCTGAAATGCGCGTTCGGTAATCGAATTCTTGACGACACGGTACTGCAAACCGTTCTCGCGAAAAACAGTGCGCATCGCATTGTCTTGTTGAACCGAAAGACCTTGGTAATTCACCAAGACGATCGATTTTGCGTCTCTTAACTCATCGACAAGCGCCTGAACCTGCTTCTTCTTTACCTTCAGCTTAGCTTGACTTGGCATTCGATCATTTTCCTCCTTCTTCTTAATAATATGAAACACCCCTCCGCATAGCGGCGGAGAGGTGCGTGGTAAATCAGACCTTCCGCCTCGGCAGGACAGCTTGACCTCGTTTACGTCCTTCAGGGACTCCGGCTTTCTACGGCGTGACGGGTATATTCTTTTGTCAGGCAAAACCGCGTTCCGATTTTGCGAATAAAACGTCGACACTCATCCGACCGTCTTATTCTTTGTCATGATACACTATCTGGCGCTGATATTCACTCGAACGCCCGGCCCCATCGTACTGGCAACCGTGCAGCGGAGAATGTATTGTCCTTTTGCCGCTGCAGGTTTGGACCTGATCACAGCGTCGACCAACGCATTAAAGTTTTCTAAAAGCTTCTCCGGGCCAAAGGAAACTTTTCCAATGACGGAGTGAATGATGTTCTGCTTTTCAAGACGGTATTCTACTCTTCCGGCTTTTGCTTCCTTGACAGCCGTCGCGACATCCATCGTCACCGTGCCTGATTTCGGGTTCGGCATCAGGCCGCGAGGACCGAGCAAACGACCGAGGCGTCCTGCAAGGCTCATCATGTCCGGTGTGGCGATGACGACGTCAAAATCGAACCAGCCTTCTTTTTGAATTTTCTCGGCCAGATCTTCTGCGCCAACGTAATCGGCGCCGGCTTCCTTTGCTTCCTCTTCTTTTTGACCTTTAGCGAAAACGAGCACGCGCACGTCCCTGCCGGTTCCGTGGGGCAGGATCACCGTGCCTCTGATCTGCTGGTCAGCATGGCGCGAATCCACGCCCATACGCATATGCACTTCCACTGTCTCATCGAATTTCGCGGTCGCCGTATCGATGACAAGTTCCATGGCATTGAGAGGATCATAATATTCGAAGGGATCAATCTTTTTTGCCGCTTCGATGTAGCGTTTTCCGTGTTTCATCGATTGCCCTCCTTATTTATCGTAGTCTACAGTGATGCCCATGCTGCGGGCTGTTCCGGCAACCATGCGTGCACCGGCTTCAACGTCGGTCGCATTCAAATCTTCCATCTTCATCTCCGCAATGCGCAGACATTCCGACCACGGAACGGTCGCCACTTTCATGGAATTGGGTGTTCCGGAGCCCTTATCGAGACCGCACGCTTTTTTTAACAGCACAGACGCCGGTGGTGTTTTTGTAACGAACGAATAAGTGCGATCTTGATATACCGTGATCACCACGGGAATAATAAGACCCATATCTTTCTTAGTTCGGTCATTAAACTCTCTGACAAACTGGGCGATATTAAGCCCATGTTGGCCGAGTGCTGGTCCAACCGGCGGCGCCGGCGTTGCCTGTCCCGCTGGAATCTGTAATTTCACATATGCGGTTACTTGTTTAGCCATAAGCCACCTCCCAAATTAGGTAATAACCTTTTTTATTTATTAAAAAACCACGTAAGGCGGTTTTCTTCTATTTAGTTTTTCTGCAACATCACTTGCGTCAATTCAAGCTCAACCGGCGTCTCGCGTCCGAACATGGACACAATCACGATAACTTTCTTCTTGTCCATGTTGATCTCATCGACCTTGCCCTCGAAGCCTTCAAGCGGGCCGTTGATAACGCGGACATTGTCGCCGACCTCGTAGTCCATAACAGGCTCCCAGTCTTTGTCAAGCCCCATCATACCGAGCTCATCATCAGAGAGCGGCACGGGATTCGTGCTCGAAGGACCGACAAAGCCCGTGACGCCGCGCGTATTGCGGACAATGTACCAAATTTCGTCCGTCAAAATCATCTTGACGAGCACATAACCGGGATAGATTTTACGCTCGACGCTCTTGCGTTTTCCATCCTTGATTTCAATGACCGTTTCTGTCGGAACCAGCACTTCCTGAATCATGTCTTGAAGTCCGCGGTTCTCAATAATAAGATCCAGCGTCGCCTTGACGCGGTTCTCGTAGCCGGAATACGTGTGGATCACGTACCAGAGCGCTTCTGTTGATTTATCAGGCAAGCCGCTCATATCACTCACCCCGCCGTTTCAGACTCAGATGCGACAGGTCCGCTGTCTGATGTATCGGTCGGCGTTTCTGTAGCCGAAGCTGCCGGTTCGCTATCCGTTGCTTCTGACGTCTCTTCTATCGTAACGAGAGGGTCTGTTTCCTCCGCCAATTCGGTCACAATAGGCGCCGGATCTGTAGATTTAGGCTCCTTCGTGGAGTAAAGCCCCGTTCCCGTAAAAATTAAGCGGACGACGGTATCGAAAACAAGGATCACGATCACCGAAAAGAATATGATGAGGAGCACCGTAAGCGTGCTTTGTTTCAATTTTTTCTTATCAGGCCAGATGACGCGCTTTAACTCATTAACGATATTGGAAAACCATTTGCTGATGCGCGCGCCAAATGAGGGTTTTGAACCCTTCTGTGGTGCTTTATCCGGTGCTTTGCGATCCGCGCGCGATTGTTTGTCGGAACGTTTATTGGTGACTGATTTTTTCCTCGCCATGTCCGTGTCTCCGTTCAAGTGACGTTATTTCGTCTCGCGGTGAACCGTATGTTTGCCGCAGAACCGGCAAAATTTCTTGAGTTCCAGCTTCTCCGGGGTATTCTGTTTGTTTTTCTTTGTATTGTAATTGCGCTGTTTGCACTCGGAGCATACCAGTGTAATCCGATCGCGCACTCCCGCTTTCTTTGCCATATTGGCACCTCCCAAAGCTGTCCATTCCTAAAATTGCACGTACAAAAAAAAAGACTCGTGCGTCTCGACAAGCTAAGACATCGTATCACAGCCCCGAACAAGTGTCAATATTAATCCTTGCACCAGTCTAGCACCCCCCCCAGTCTAAGCTGAATGCCAAAGTAAACTGGACAGCGAGAAGCGCGGTTCGTCAGGTGTGCTCCGGCACTTCGCCTGCTACGTTTACGAATGTAGAAATAGTCTAGACCGTGCAACACGCAATAAGGTTTATGAAAATCATAGCGTTCAGCTCCACGGAAGAACGAGACGCCCGGCGCACGGCCGCGTTTTGTGATGTTCACATCGCTTTGATGGTGAAGGATGATATAAAATTCGGCAAAACGCGGCCGACAGATGAGATCTGGTGCTTTTATAAAGTCAAATCACGATGTTCAAAAAACGAGATCTGACGCTTTGATACGGTCAGATCTCGACACTCCGATTAAAAAATCACGATACTTTGACACCTTTTGTTTGTTCGCGATCTCTTTTTAGCATCGCGACAATTTCACGAAACTTCGGCGGTTTCCCGTACATCAGGACGCCCAGCCTGTAAATCTTAGAAGAAATCCACGCGAAGAAGACCATCGTTATGAGTTGTGAGCCAACGCCCAGCAGCACTTCCCACAACATAACATTCGTCATGGAAATGCGCACGTAGAGCAACATCGGTGAGAATAGCGGCAAGAAGGACAAGACTTTAACCCAGAGTTCGGACGGATTCATCATGGCAAAAATAGAAGCCATAAATATGATCACGAAAATGAACGACAATGTACCGATGGTGGTCGAAACGTCTTCAGCCCGGCTGACAAGCGAACCTAACGCTCCGAAGAGGAACGCAAACGACAAGAACCCCAAAATGAAGAACAGAACGGCCAACAAGGCAGTGTCAAGCGGCATCTTCAGCGCGATGTAGAGGAATTCTATCGACTGCAATGCCGGTGCATTGATCTTAAAAAAGATAGCAAACGTACCGAAGAAAAGCGCGATCTGTATAAGCGCAACCAATGTCGTACCGATAACTTTGCCGACGATCAGATTGAGCGGCTTCGTTGATGTGATCAAGATCTCCATCGCGCGATTGCCTTTTTCTTTGGCAACCGATTGAGCGACGAACTGTCCATAAAGCATGATCATCATATAAAGCAGAAACGTCACAATGTACGTCTGTACGTACGCATGGTAGATCGTTTTACTGTCTGACGTCGATGACAATGAAGCCGTCTCAAAAGATATAGGCTGCATGAACTGCGCAATCGACGATTGAGGCGCACCGCTCCTTATAAGCAAGCTGAGATTGAGTGCTTGATCAACAATACGGGGCAGCGTCTCTGTAAACGAGTCGGTCATACTTTCCTTGCTCAACGTTAGTCGCACTTCTTTTTCATGAAAAATTTCAAGAATCCCGTAAAGTGCTCCCTGTCTCCCCTGATCACGTAAATTCTCCAGCTCCGTCGCATCAGCCAATGCCCATGCTTTATCCTGATACGCCTGCTCGAAAATACTCAAGTCATCAAGAAGACCTGAGTGATCAACGACAGCAATTTTTAAGGTGGCAGCCTTTGACGGAGCGTCATCGCCCTTATCTCCGCGAATGAGCGCGATTATGGACGGAATCGACAACAAAAGCGCAATCAAAACCATCAGAATGATCGTCGTTCTGATCCAACTCTTTTTGGTCAGGTAATTTCCTACTTCAAAACGGGTAACGATCCAAGCGCCACGGTCCATCAGGCACCTCTCTTTCTGCGACCAAACAGGCCGCCTCGTCTCTTTTTCAGCAATGCCGCCTCAGCAAGATTTTCTTGAGACGCGCGTTCATCGGCAGCAAGATCCTCGCGTGTATAGCCTGTCTTTTTCAAGAAAATGTCTTCCAGCGTCGGCTCCACAACTAAGAATCGCTCAACGGAAAGATCGCTTCCGGCCAAAGCATCGAGCAAATGACCGCGTTCACCCGCCTCTTCCAGCGTCACAAGCACGCGTCCGCCATTTTGCACGGCAACCTCTTCAAAAAGAATGCCTTTTGTAGCCATAAGATTGCGCAAAATCTCGGCGGTTCGATCGGCGGGCACCCTATGACCTTCTTCTTCTAAGCGAATCTCAATCGTATTTCGAGGGTACGTCTGTTTTATCTTGGCAAGATCACCTGCAAGATCGATAACGCCTTCATCCAGAATCGCGATGTTCTGACAAACTTGCTCGATAAAAGGCATTTGATGTCCTGAAAGCATAACGATGCGACCTTCTTTGACGATATCGCTGACAATTTCTCTCATCATCATCACGTTAACCGGATCCAATCCTGAAAACGGTTCATCTAGGATCACAATTTCGGGGTTTGTAAGAAGTGCGGCAATCAACTGAATTTTTTGCTGATTGCCTTTTGACAGCGTCTCTAGATTTTGCTCGCGATAGCCTGTCATCGACAAACGGTCGAGCCAGTAGTCGCTAGATTGAACGGCTTCGTCGTGTGTCAGGCCGCGCAGCATGCCGAGATAGACAAGCTGACGGATAAGACTAATGTCCGCATATAAACCCTTTTCCTCCGGAAGGTAACCAATCGTTTTTGCCGTTCGAAGAAACGGTTTTCCATCGAGCAGGATTTGCCCGCTGTCTGCCGGAAAAACATTCATAATAATGCGAATCAGTGTCGTCTTCCCGGCGCCGTTTCGGCCAAGAAGCCCGAGCGCCTGTCCTGAACTCACATTGAGACTCAGTCCGCGAAGCACGTGATGGTCTCCATATGATTTGTGGATGTCTTGAATTTGCAGTTCCATGATCATCCTCCTGTTCTAACTTGGTCTTAAAGAGACATTGCTCTTTTCTATTATTTTTGCACGAGATCACTTTGCATATCACAATGGATCATTTCGCCTATATTTTGCCTCATCTAACGCAACAAGAATCGTATTTTACGCGATCCTTACAAATACGTTACATAAACTTTTAACTTTTGCTTTTCTCAAAAAAACTCCGATTGGCAAAATCGTATTTTTGCCAATCGGAGTTACATCATTAAAATGAAATCAGGATTCTATACCCTTAAGCCTTTTACAAGGTAATCTCATTCCTCTAAAAAGATTCAACAGTTAGCTAAACGTCACTGTTCACTTATCCCGCGTCTTTGGAATCGAGATCATCTTTCCATGAATCTGTTTCAGAGGTTACCTTATCATCCTATGCGACGGGTTCCGGCGCTTCTTCTGCCGGAGCATCAGCTTGTTCAACTTACAGTTCAGGTTTTACCGCTTCTTCGATGTCCGACGTCATCTCAACGGCATCTTGTGCTACGTCTTCAATGGTATCTTCTTTCTCGTCTTCCGCGAAATCGCTGTCGTTTGCTTTCTGATCTTCGCGCCGAACATTATCGAGCAGTTTTGATCCGGCCTCCGTTACGGTCCGGATTTCGGCCATATCGGAGATGGACGAACGCGCCTGATCATCGACATAACTCGTCGGAAGGTTGTCAAATCCGCCGCCCTTGGAACCGCGACGTCCGCCGCGGCGACGATTCTCATCGCGACCCTGACGACGTCCCTGCTGTGGTTGCTCGATCTGTGCGACAACTTCAGGATCCGGATTGATCGGCTCGACGTCGCGGATGCTGATGCTGATCCTGCGGGCATCGTTTGACACCTCGACAACGCGCGCATCGACCTCCATGCCTTCGGCAAGTACATCTTCCGGTCTATTCAAGTGGTAATTCGAAACTTGGGAAATATGGCACAGAGCATCCACACCGGGCGCGATATTGATAAATGCGCCGAAGGGGAACATGCGTACCACGATACCTCTCACAATGGAGCCAACGGGGAAACGCTCTTCAATGTTGTAGTAAGGATCATCTTCCTCTTTGCGGTATCCTAATGAAATTCGTTTCCGCGCGCGGTCAAAATCTTTGACGTAAACGTCGATCTTGTCACCGACGGAAAGCACTTCGGAAGGATGGCGAATGCGCTGCCACGAAATCTCGCTGATGTGTACGAGACCATCAACGCCGCCAATATCGACAAAGGCGCCGAAATTCGTGAGATTGCGGACAATACCTTCGTATTCCTTGCCTTCTTCGATTGTTTCCCAGATAAACTTCTCGTTCTTCTTGCGCTCACGCTGCAAAAGCGACCGGCGAGAACCGGACACGCGCAAACGGCGACGCTTTTGATCAAATTGCGTCACAAGAATATCGAACGTCTGATCGCGATAGGGCTCAAGATCTTCTACGCGCTGCAACTCCAACTGCGTGCGATGAATATAAATATCGATGCTGCCATACGATGCAATCACGCCGTCGCGAACGATATTTGACACCTTGACAGAGAGTGGCGTCTTCTCCTCATAGGCCTCTTCAACGATTTTGCGTTGTTTCAGCGTGTCGACCTGAGCCACCGACAGCAAAATTTCTTTCCCCGAGTCGGGATAGCGAATGCTACGGATGTATACTTCTATTTCCTGTTGAGTCTTAACGGCTTCATCCAAATCGAAATCAGGGTTCTTTTCCATTTCACGCATAGGGATCTTTCCCTCGGATTTATCCTTGACGTCGACGTACACATAGTCGTCGTCATATCGGACGATCCTTCCGTGCACAATGGTTTTCGGTTGAAGCTCAGGAATGCTTTCGATAAATTCGGCAAAATCTATATCTTGCTGTTCCTCTGGCTTCGTCATGCCTTCCTTTTCTGTCATTCTGTGAACAACCTCCCTGATCATACTGTCTGGTGTTGAGGCTCCGGTCGTAATACCGATCCTCTTAGAACCGCTCGACTCTCCTCCAATGAATTGGTCGACTTGGTCCGGCCTACTTATAACATGCGTAAAAGCGCACTGCCCTTCACACACCTCTGCCAATCTCGCCGTATTAGAACTCATCCGGCTACCGAGAACAAACATGATGTCACTAGAAGCGGCAAGCGCCTTTGCATCTGACTGCCTTTTAACAGTCGTGTTACATATTGTATCAAAAATTTGCAGTTTAGCAATTTTATTTTTTAACATTTTACACATAAGGCGCCAGTGGTCCGAATAGAAGGTCGTTTGTGCGACTAAAATCCACTCGCGATCCTCAAAAGTTGCCTGCTCTATCTGTTTCGGCGTTTCAAGCAAAACCGGATTTTCAGGATGCGCGTAGCCGACAACGCCTATCACCTCAGGATGGTTCGCGCGACCGGCAATGATGATACCTTTTCCCGCTCGAGCGGAATCGGCAACGGTGCGTTGCAATTTTTTCACAAAACCGCACGTCCCGTCGATCAGCTCGCAGTCCTTACGTTTCAGCTCCGCTTCAACCGATGGTGAAATGCCGTGCGCGCGGATGATCACGCACGCACCGTTCGGAATATCGCTGACATCATGCGCCAGTTTCAAACCACGCCGAGTCAAGTTTTCGATGACGCGCTCGTTGTGAATAAGTGGTCCGAGCATCCAAAGTCGCTCTCTCTCCTCTGCGTTAGACGACGCCAGAGTCTGAAGAGCGAGATCAACCGCATGTCGTACTCCGGGACAAAAACCCGCCGTCGTCGCTACACGAATCTTCATATCGCTCCCCCGTTATATGCTTCGAGGTAGGGCCGAACCTCAATTTCACGCTCAAAAACGGCGCGATGCTCATCCATTCCGTCAGGCTCATAGGAAAGGCCGCCGAGCTGATAGATCTGACGCATCACCTCATGGCCGATACTGGTCTGTTCATCCGGCGTCAACTTGCTCTTATTTTTCATGGTCATTAAAAGCGTGTCACTGAATGCGAATCGCGGTCGTCCGAACAATCGATAGTTTGGAGTGATCCCCACCAGAATGACAGGTATTCTATGACGAATGGCGTAGTAAAGGAGCACCTCTTTCGGCTCTGCCGAGGTAATATCGTCCGCCGCAACTCGCGTCCCCTGCATAAAAAGCCCGACAATCCGATCCATACGAAGTGCCTTCAAGATGCTTTTTGCCGCGTGCATATCGGTCACTTGCCGGTCAAGCTTAATCGAGTGAAATGCGTCAAGAATCGTCTGAACACACGGTATGCGGTACAACTCTTTTTTGGCGACAAACGATAGCCGATCCGTTTTATAAAAAAGCGTGATAAAAATAGGATCACACATGTGATGATGATTCGCGAATAAAATGGCTTTACCAGGCACGGTCGGTTTACGATGCCCTATGACTTTAGGAAGAAACCATGGCACTAATAACGTACGGACAAGAAAGCGGATCGCCTTGTTCACAAATCGATGCCACAAAGAAAGCTTCGGTGATTCGTTTGACCTGCGATCAGTCATCTTACTGCTCCTCCATAAGGGTATCTTTCCTTATGACGAATGACGTCCACCATAATATCGACGACTTCTTCTTCAGACATGTCGCTCGTATCGATCAGCATCGCGTCCGACGCGCGTTTTGCAGGCGCAAGTGCTCGTCCGCTGTCCTGCGCGTCACGCTTTTGGATCTCGTCCATAACGCTCTCAAGCGTCGCCTCTTTTCCTAAACGTTGGAGATCCTGAAGGCGCCTCTTCGCGCGCACCTCTGTCGATGCCGTCAGGAAAAACTTGTAGGGCGCATTCGGAAAAACATATGTGCCGATATCGCGTCCATCCAAGACGAAAGGCTGCTTATCCCCGAGTTCGCGTTGCAGTCGCACACAGTAAGAGCGCACGGAAGGCAAAGCGCTGATATCAGATGCCGCGCGCGCCACCTCTGTCGTTCGGATGAACGGTTCCGTATCTTCGCCGTCGACGATCGTTTTCTGCAAACCGGAAGAAAACTCTATCGACATATTCGTGTTCTTAAGCATTTCCTCCACCGCCACCTCATCCGAGGGCGAAATACCTAGTTGCAACGCTTTATACCCAAGCGCGCGGTACATCGCACCCGTGTCGAGAAAACCAATGCCGAGGCGGCGCGCAAGCCTCTTAGCCGCTGTACTCTTTCCGGCGCCTGAAGGGCCGTCAATGGCGATAACGGGAGGACGCACGGGCACCATATCGCGCGCAACCGCCAAATCAGGATGCATCAACTGTTGGACGGAATCGTACATCATAAGATCGACAGGCGGCAGTTCGTTCGCTGAAGAAAGACCGAACTCGAGCAAAAACTGCGACGTCACGTCGAGGAGCGCCGGTCGTCCCGGAAGATCGAGCGTACCCGCCTCCTGAACTAAGCCACGATCGATCAGACGTGAAACAACAGAGTCGCTGTTAACGCCGCGCACTGTTTCGATCTCCGCGCGTGTCACCGGCGCATTGTAAGCTATAACGGCAAGCGTCTCATAGGCAGCTTCGGACAACTTCTGGCCGCGCACGTCTCCAAAAAAAGTGGCGACAGTTTCTCGATACTTAGGATCTGTGACGAGCGACACGCGGTCGTCTAACACACGTACCGTCAACCCTGAAGCAGGATCGAGCGCGTAGCGCCGTTTCAGCTGCTCCGCAAGCAGAAAAACATCATCTTCTGAAATATCAAGAATGGACGCTATGCGCTCACAAGAAAGCGGATCACCCGCCGCAAAGAGCAACGCTTCCATCGCTGCCATGTTCTGCACCCAGTCCATTGCTACCGCTCCTTTTTCTCAATCAAAATGGGATCATCTCTTTTCTTCTGAAAAACGCGAACCCGGTTCTGAAAGACGAGCTCCAACAGCGCAAGAAATCCCATCACGCGCTCTACAGGTGCCAGTTTCGGAGGAAACAGCTCGTAGAAAAAAACGCGCGTTCGATTCGCGATGCGCATCACGATATACTTCATCCCGTCCTTAAGCGATTGGCGCTCACGTTCCAACGTCTTCACCATCGACGTGTCGTCATGGCGAAAACGGGCACGGTTGCGTGCCGCGACGCGATCTGTCGCCTCATTGAAGCGATTGCGATCGATGGGCGTCTTCTCGCGTTCACGCTCGATGCCTTCGCGTTCAGGAAGTGCCTGCGGTTTTGTATATGTTCCGTGAAAACATTGATGCTGATCTTTCAAAAACGAAGCAATAAGACGGCAACGACGATACCGCATAAGACTCAAAACCAAGAGATCTCCGGGTTCCGCCAGATCCTCGCTGAGCGCCTCTTCTCTTCCGGGAATAAGCTGTTTCGATTTCATCTCGATGAGCATCGACGCCATGACCAGAAATGAGCTTGCAAATTCCATATCAAAGATCGGCATCCGCTCCATAATTGCAAGGTATTGATCGGCGATGGAAACGATCGACACACGATCGATCCGAACACGATGGCGCTCGACAAGCTGATTCAGAAGGTCAAGCGGACCGTCAAAGTCCACGACATCGATCTGAAGCGTCGCATCTGCCGTGCTCTCATCGTCAATATCGATGATCTGCACGTCCGCCACGTCTTCATCGTATGTATCGCCAGCATAAGCACCCGCAGAGATTTCAACATCATCCGTCCCTGCGTTCACTTGAAACATTGCATTCGCCGCACTTTCGACATCGAGAACCCGAGTATTCACCGCACTTTCAGCACTCATTTCAACTAACCGCGCATCAATCATCGGCATGTCGTCACATGAAAAAGGGCATCGGCACATAACCGAGAGCCGATTGTATCGCCCGAAACAGTAGCGTTATAGGATATTGAATAGCGTAATTGAAAGGAACGAGAATCCAACTTAATAGCGTTGTAAAAGCGTTTCGGAACACAAAAACAAAGACAAGAAAGGCCATGCCGATATAGCGCTCATAACGCATCACCGTATCAAGATAACGATCCGGAAGGAGAAAACCGAACACGCGTGAACCGTCGAGCGGGGGCACTGGAAGCAGATTGAACACGGCAAGCAGCACATTAGCTGAATAAAGCGTCAGGAAAAGTCGGCTCAACGTAAGCATTAGATTTGATACAACACCGACAGCCGACAAGATCGTCCAAATCACACAGAAGAGTGTCCACGAAACCACCGCCAGCAAAAGGTTAGAAACTGGGCCGGCAAGGCTTGTCAACATCATACCGTGTTTCATCGATTTCGCTTTTGTCATGCGTGTGGGGTTGACAGGCACCGGCTTTGCCCAGCCGACACCTATAAGAAGAAACGTAAGCGCACCCAGAGGATCGAGGTGACGTGCAGGATTGAGTGACAAACGTCCCATTAGCGCCGACGTATCATCTCCCAATCGAAGCGCTATCCATGAATGCGCGCATTCATGGAGTGATAGTGAAAGGCACATCACGAAAATGCGGATCAACAATCCGACTATATCGAAATCTCTGAAATCAAAGAATGAAAATGCCGCCACCGCGACCGCAAAACCGACTCGTTGCGTTCCTAATTGTCTATCACTCACTGGTGCTTCCCTCACCTTTTAAAGGATACGAATAGGATTATAACACAGCCATCTTGCAAGACGGCCACGCCTACTATGACAAATCTCAATATTTTGACCGGCTGAACGACATACGTAATAACAAGCTAAATCAGACAGTGCTCAATTCCTCTGTCAAGATGACAAAGTGATTCTACTGTCGCCGATCTAAAGTGGTTCACATTCCGGAAATTACTCCAAAAAGTCGGTCAGTGTTTCACCTCGCAGATAGCGCTAAATACTTCCTTAATGGAAATTTTATCACCGTCTTTCTGGAACAGTTCACGTTTCGAGTATTATTTCAAAAATTCGGTCAGCGCTTCGCCTCATAAACAGCGCTAAACCCTTCAGTCATGGTGATATCATCGCCGTCGACCCAGAGCGCTTCACATCCGGGAAACTTCTTCAAAAGCTTGCGCCCTTCTTCAACGGTAAGCACCATCAACGCCGTTGAAAGAAGATCCGCCGTTGCAGAATCTGGAGCAAGAATAGAGACCGCGTCACAGTATTCCGCCGGGTAAAGTGTGTCGGGATCGACGATGTGCGAGTATGTGTGCCCTTCAAGAACAAAAAAGCGCTCATAATGACCGGACGTCACCACAGAAAGCTCGGTTGATGCGACAATACCCAGAATCGATTGTCCGGACATGTCTTCCGGATCTCGAATACCGACTTTCCAAGGCTGACCCGTTTCTATATTGCCGCCGATTGTCCGCACATTGCCGCCGACATTGAGAATCGCTGATTTAAGCCCCGCTTCTTTCAAATGCAACGCCACTTGCTCCGCAGCGTATCCTTTCGCAATGGCACCGACATCAAGTGACATGAGAGGATCGCGCAGTAACACGGTTCCCGACTCTCGGTCGACCACAACATCTTTGATATCCGTATGAGCGGCCGCTTCACGAAACGCAGCATCCGAAGGAAGACGCACGTCCATTTTTTCTTGTTCTGTCTCGGCGGCGTTGGCAGCGACACGCGTATCGTGCCAAAGCCTCAATACGGCACCCATCGCGATATTCACTCGGCCATCGGATCTATCGTAATCTTGAATTCCCAGCTCAATCAAATCGAGTATCTCGGGAGGACAGACAACCGGCGTTCCCGCGCGGTCATTCACTGTCTTTAGATTCACGCCTGACGTCGGATCGTCATAAATCGTAAACCATTCGTGGTAGCGCCTGAGTTCTTCTTCCGCCTGTTTATGGTAACGCTCGAATGCAACTTCATCTTCTGCATAAAGAATTAACTGCGTCACCGTATCAAAAGGTCCGACAAATGACGTTGAAAAACGTTGCCATTCGCCCGGCGTCATCGACGTCGTCGTGACCGTGTCGTACGGAGGATTCGTCGGAGCACACGACGTCACTAAATGACAGAAAAACACAATGCATAAAAGGAACACTACAAGGCGCAAACCATTATGCACCCGCATTTTTTTTAGCAACAAACTCCTATCATCTCTACACAGGGGAGAACGCGATACTTCTCGAGCACACTCCGTTTTCAAAGAGGAGCGCAAGGTATCTTTTGCTATATGATGACGCAGGACACTAGTAGAAGGAGTGCTTTTGCATTTTAGCTTCTGTAAGCCGTCTTGCGTATCGAGTGTGGCATATGAAATCAATAAATCGTTGTGTTTCATGATCGAGGCCTGATCTTTCTATTAAACAAGGCTTCCAAAGGTTTCATCGTCATGCGCAGGAGCGCCGCGGAAAGGAGGCCGGTCAATATCCCAAAAAGAATCAAAAAAGGAGCGACATAGATAAATGACGCGCGATAAACGTCCTTAAAAATCAGAAAAAGGAATTGTCCGAAGTTGTGCGTGATGGCGCCGACAACCGACAGAATAAAAATCGACACACGACCGCGAGTCCCTTTCTCAAGAGCCAACATCACCAGTATGGAGCAGAGCGTTCCCGACATCGAGACGAGACCGGCAAAGAGGCCGCGCGTCAAGAACACAAACACACTTTTTAATATCGCGACCGAAAAAGCTTCTCCGCCGCCTAAGAGAACAAGCGCAGCCATGACTGCGACGTTTGCAAGTCCGTACCGCAGCGGCACAGGCGAAGGAAGCGGCGGAAGCATGCCGTCGACAATACTTAACACTAGCGCCAGCGCAAGCATAACCGCGACACGCGCCAGCTTCGTTGTCGACATCCGTACGCCGGAAAAGTGTTTTGAATCACGTGACAACATCCACCTCCTGTGTCGTATCGGTCATTTCCGTCGCTACAATCGTGACTAGGAAACGATTCGGCACACATGCCACAAAAGCGCCCGGCTTCCCTATCCTTCCCGTATTAATACACGTTTTGTCCGGACAATCGGAAACGATAACGGCGACCGTCTGATCGGCATACTGATGCAATTGTACGGTAGGACGCGACGCGTAACTGTAATCCTTGTCAACACCGGCTTGCAGCACGATGCGATCAACTAATTCACCGTCAATGTAGACATGTGCTTCCAACGAAGATCCCGACACATCTTTACTGGAAAGAAGAAAAAAGGTCAGCGCAATCGCCAGAACGATCGCAAGAAATAAAAGATCGCGCGCTCTGAAAAAAACTCTTTGAGCGCGCGACGGTTTACTATCACTTTTATCATTATACATCATACGATCCCGACTGCCTGACCGTTCGTAAATCTTATCTTTTGAACTCTTCCTGCAAAACAACATGGAAAATCACGTTTCTTCTTGTGCTGCGCACCGCCGATCTATGTATTCGCGGACTTCTCTCAATGATGACAAATAAATGCTCTTCGACGCAGGTCAATCTATGAACCTGCTGACTCCTCTCCTTAACGACAGTTCTCTTGCGGCATTTCGTCAATCCCGAACCTGAGTGCTCCGCTGTGTTTTGTCTCATCATTAGCAGTGATCGGTCATCGATTTAAGCGGTTGAGGGCTTCGCATATCAGACGAAAGATACACTAAGTCACCAATCGACAGTGTATGCTTAAAAAGCCTCAATCACTCTCCGGAGGAGAATCCAGTTCGGTCGTCGTAGCAGGTGTCTCTGCTGAAGGAGTCGTGGTCGGGGCAGGGGTCGGACCTGTAGTGGCCGCTTCGCTACTGGTCGGAGTCGGAGACGGAGTAGTCTCCGAAGACAAAACAGGCGTCGTTGTGTCACCACTGCTTGTTGTTGCCGAAGATGTCGTAGCCTCCGATGACGTAGTAGGAGTCGTCGAAGTCGTTGTTTCTTTCCACTGCGCGTAAAGCGTCACATTCTGTGTGATCCGTAACCGTGAACCGGGCACCATGAGCTGATCACTTTGGCCGGGCATCTGCTTCAGGCTCCAGCCGACAAACTCATGACCCTCCCAGACTAGAGAACCGGAACCCTTGAGTGTTGCTTCTGTGCCTGAAGTATAACTATCTGTGCTAGGAACCTGACCGGCGGCACCGTTTGCGTTTGCGTTGTAACTCAGTTTATACGTAGCAACATTTTTCATATACGGGCTTCTTGGATCTGTGTCCGTCGGATCCCATGTGGCATATTTGACGGGCGGAAGCCCTTCGGGAGTGGGGATGCTATGACCTTTACTCGAGCTAAAAATGTACACCGGCATACCACTGTACGAATTCTGATGAAGATACTTCGCATCACGCAAGCTTAAGCGAACGCAGCCAAGTGAAAGCGCACTTCTTCCGAGCATGTTGTACGCATGAGTCGTCTTTAACTTCGCTTTATCCAGTTTTCCATCACTTGTCAAATGATAGGGAACCGAATGGAAAAAGTATCCGCTATAAAACCGTGTCGGGTAGCGCACGTAGGATGCATCCCACTTCACATAATCGGCATTATCGCTATATCTTTTTCCATATGGATAGCTGATCGTAAAGTGTTGATTTCCTTTCGTTGTAGGTGTAGGTGTACTGGCCTTCCCTGTCGAACAACGAAATGCTCTGGTGTAAATGCTGTTTGAGTGATACATGACGACAACTTGTCGATCGAGAAAGACAACAATATGGGTAAAACGACCCGACGGCGGGCCCGGTACATTCGGGATGAAAGGAGTCGTCGTTGTTGTAGTGGACTCCGTGGTTGTGGTGGACTCAGTAGAAGTAGTCGACTCTGTGGAGGTAGCGGACGTTGGAGATGTCGTAGGGTATGTCGCTTCTTGAGTGAGCATCGGCACGTTTGAACGAAAAAAAATATCTCTTAACGTAGTCGTCTCATCAGGAACTGCCGTCGTCTCCTGATTAATAACAGGAACAGTCGGAGACGCCTCACTCCACGAAGTGCCCAACAAAGTTAGAAGTGTCGGTGAAATCAGCAGCACCGTCAAAACCATCAGCACAATCGTCGTTTTTTTGTTAGCAAACCAGTATTTCATCGATATCTTTTTCCATTAAGTTCAAGCCATCGCCCTCGGAACAACCTGAGGATTTTGGCACCTAAAACCGCTATGTAAATTAAGCACGAATGCATTCTACCATACTGTTGTCATAACCGTTCTAATATATTTAATAAAGGTGAACGATACTGTTCCTATTATTTTGCCAAGTCATATTCTAGCTTTCGCAGCACTTAGCAGAAAAACCCCTGACACTCTACTGAAAGCATGTCAGGGGTTTTTTATTGTTTCATATACTCACCGCGCCTCATCTTACGAAACTCGCAGCGAAACGACACACATTTGAGAACTGCTCATGTTAGACAAGAGAGGCGCTATTCAGGAATCGAAATCTCATCTACGGTTCCGCCGGCGGATCTTCTGACGACGCAGTGGTCGTTGTAGCCGGAGGCGGCGCGGTGGTTGTGGTAGTCGGAGGTAGCGCCGTAGTCGTTGTGGTCGGCGGAGCCGATGTCGTTGTAGTCGGTTCAGACGGCGCAACAGGCGTTGTCTCCGATGGTTCCGTAGGCGTAGTCTCAGGCGGCGTTGTCGTAGGCACCGATGCACCCGGCTTCCATTGAGCATAAAACGTCATATTACTCGTGATCCTCAACTGCTTTCCGGGTGCCAAAAGTTGCTCACCTTCACCGGGATTTTGTTTCAAGCTCCAACCGGCAAACTCATAACCCTCTCTCACCAAGGTGTCGGGAGGATCCATAAGCTTGGCATATGCATCCGGGACGTAACGGTATTTATCAACAGGAACGGCTCCTGTGCCTCCGTTTGCGTTGTAAGTTATGCCAAATGATACAAAGTTTTTGTTCTTGTAGGGACCTTCTGGATCCGTCGGATCCCATCCGGCATATACGGCTGAGCCATATAGGGGCGGAAGCGGTGCCGCAGCTATAAGCTCATGTCCTTTACTAGAATCATATACATACACGGGCATGCCGACGTACGAATTGTCACTTAAGTACTTTGCGTCGCGCAGACTTAAGCGAACACAACCTTGAGATAACGCTTTTTTCCCAAGCTCACTGTACGCGTAAGCTTTCATTCTTCCCTTATCTAGTATGCCCGTTTCTGTCAACTCGTAGGGAATCGAATGGAAGAAATAATCACCATAGAATTGCGTTGGATAGCGCACGAAACAGGACCACCACTTCGATACTCTATATCGATCTCCAACTGTAAAATACTTAAGACCTTTATCCTGCGGTTTAGGTGTTGGCATGCTGGACGTCCCCGTCGAACAAAAAAAGGCAACCGTCGGAATCGGTTCACCATCTTCTTCAGGAGTGTGATACATAACAACAATCTGTCGATCAAGGAAAACAGCAATATGCGAGTAATATTTCTTCGGCACAATCGGCAAATTGTTATCGTCAAAAGTAATGGATACGGGCGTTGTGGTGGGCGGTGACGTAGGAGATGTCGTAGGTCGCGACTCTGTTTCGGTGATCATAGGCTCTTGCGTACGCAATTGAATTTGTCTTAACGTTGTTGTCACTTCAGAACCGGGCATCGTCACCGGATCTACGCCCGGAACACTCGGCAACGGCGAACGCCATGCCGAAACCAGCGTAAACAGAACGGTCAGAGAAACCATCAATACCGCTACAGCCGTTAAAACGACCAATAATTTTCGCTCAGCAATCCATTGCTTCATCGGTATTTTACCCTCAGAACTTCAATTTTTCTTCCAAATATAAACACAAGACCCAAGAATACCAATCTCATGCTAATCTATTCAAACACAAGTGCATTTTAGCACACTACCACGATAAAAAGAGATAAGTTGTGTTACAAATTTATGATATGATGTGAACGTTCTATCTAAAAGGAGCGTGTGTTACAGATCGCAAATGTAAGCGATTCTGAAGATTAAGGTAAAAGAGACGTTTACTTGCAATCATTGCACGTTGACATGCCCCACAAACATGTGCGGCCTTCAGAGAGGTGATATTTTGGCTAGAGACAGAAAAGACGGTACTCTGGTACGCGATTCGCGCGACCCGATCGCCGGCATCATGCCTTACATAATGCGCGGACGCAATGAATCGTGCGTTTATTACCAAAAATCGTTCTGTGTCGAGAACATTCAACGCTACATCCATGATCAGCGTAAAAAAGGGAATCGGATTACCGTTTTCCATATTATCTGTACGACGCTGCTTCATGTGTTCATAAGGCGCCCCAATCTTAATCGCTTTGTCATGGGACGGCATCTTTATCAGCATAAGAATTTCGACCTGCGTTACGTCGTTAAAACAAAATTGACAGACGAGGGTCTGGAGTCCATCGTGCGCGCGCGCCTAGACGGCGACGACAATCTTTTCTCCATTCGCGATCAAATGACGCAGCACATTGAAGAGATAAAATCAGCCGGTTTGCAGGAAGACGATAAATTCATCGGGCTAGTCATGAAATTACCCCGCTGGACTAAACGCCTCGCCATCAGCATTGCGCGCTTCCTTGATTTTCACGGGATGATGCCTCAATCACTTGTTGATTTGATCCCCCTCTACTCGTCGGTCTTCGTTTCACATATGGGCAGCATCGGCGGCGACGCGTTGTTCCACCATCTGTATGAATTTGGCAATACATCGGTTTTCTGTGTGATTGGCAAAATTTATCTGAAACCTTACCGCGATATCAGTACCAACGGTGTCATCTGGAAAAAAACGATCGATATGAATTTCACGATTGATGAGCGCATCTGCGACGGATATTATTTAATAAAAAGTCTGGAAATGTTCGATAGCTACATCTCCAATCCTTCGCTTTTGGAGCGTTCGCCGAACGAAATCATTGCGGAAGAAAATCGCAAGAAACAGGAACGTGAACGCCGCATCCAAGAAAACAAAGATCGCGAAAAGACGAAAGCAAAGGCATCCGGCTACTCTGATCTGAACGAGTACTGGGAAAATATGCTTGATAACGCCGACGCAGAAAACGGCGACGGAGAAAGCGATCGTGACAAAGATTCCTGATGCCTGATATGGGCAACGTTAACGTACCTAAAGGTCAGTACAATTTATTCTAACGGAAAACAATAATCATCACTTTTCAGCTAGGCGGTCGTTCATCACTTTTTCAACGGCATTGATGATGTTCTGATAGCCGGTGCAACGACACATATTACCAGACAGTTCTCGGCGAATTTCATCGCGCGTATAGCGTTTCCCAGTCGAAAGAAGCTTCCAAGAAGACATGATAAAGCCCGGAGTGCAGAATCCGCACTGCACAGCCGCTTCATCGATGAAGGCTTGCTGAATATCAGAAATATTGCCGTCCTCATCCATCAATCCTTCAAGTGTGAGAACGTCCTTGCCATCCACCCACGCAGCAAGATAAATGCACGAATCATACGTTTCGCCGTCGATGATTACAGTACAGGCACCGCACTCACCGACCTCACAGCCTTTTTTAACGGAAGTCATGCCAAATGTATCTCGAAGAACTTCCAGAAGAGAAAGGCGGACATCGACTGATGTCGTGACCGTCTTGCCGTTCAAGGTGAAAGTAATTTGTTTATAAGTTATGGGTTCCATAAGCGTATTGCTCCTCTCCTCGTCATCACGCCGTCGCTTTTCCGGCATCATGAACTCTATATATCAAGAAAGTATCTTTTTTGTCGAAGCTGTCACGAGATCACACCGCCCGCGCGCACAATCGATTCGCGAAGACACCGCCGCGCCATCTCCAGTTGAATCTGTATACGAAAATCGCGGCTTGCGCGCCAGCTGGTTCTCGGATTGATTCCGGATCGAATGTGTTCTGCAAACAGCTCTATCGTCTCTTCCGTCAGAGGTTTGCCCCGCATGGCTTCCTCTGCCTGAGTCATTCTGGTCGGCACAGGCCCGGAGACACCGAAAGCGACGCGCGCATTTTCAATCGCTTTCTTATCCGGAGTCAACTTGACGTTAACCGAACATCCGCTCGTCGCGATATCCATCGCGGCGCGTTTCGAGTATTTGATGTAACAGCCGGCGTAGTTTTTGTAGACTTCGGGGAGGATCAGGAGCGCTGTCATGATCTCATCTTTTTCGAGATTGACGCGACGAGCGCCTATGTAAAATTCGGTCAGGGGGACACGACGTTTCCCGTTCTGCCCGTAAAGCTCCGCTTCCGCGTCATGTGCGAGCAGTGTCGAAGCCGTATCAGCAGACGTCACACCGTTGCACACGTTGCCGCCGACGGTGCCTATATTCCGAATTTGAGGACCGCCGACTTTGCCCGCCGCTTCAGCGAGCACGGGAATGTGTTCAAGGATGAGCGGATCCTCTGTCAGATGAGAAAAAGAAGTCAAGGCTCCGATGCGGAGCGTCCCGTCCGGATCGAGCGACACGCCGCGAAGATCATCCAAACCGTGTATGCTGATGAGTGAACACCCGGCAAGATCACCGCTTCGTATGCTGATCAAAATATCGGAGCCGCCGCTGATGATCACAGCTTCCGGATGCTCTACACGAAGACGCACAGCCTCTTCGACCGAATTCGCTTCATAATAATGTTGAATATCGTACATTCTATTACCTCCGACACCGCTCGGGCGGTCTTCTGCGAGATATTACTAAACCTTATTCCTCACCCTAATTCGACCTCGATCAATCCGGCCTCCCGGAAAGATTCAAAAAGTTGATCCGGATTGATTGGGATATCATTGATGGCAACGCCAGTAGCATGCAAAATGGCATTACGAATAGCAGGCGCCGGCGAGCATGCAGGCGGCTCACCCAATGCTTTCGTTCCAAAGGGACTCGTCGGTTCGGGATTTTCGACAAAATCAGCAATGATATCAGGATGATCCATCGTTGTCGGCAGTTTGTAATCGAGCAGGTTGTCATTTAGCATCCGACCGGTCTTTTCATCGAACAACATTTTTTCATAGAGACCGAACCCGATGCCCATGCTCATGCCGCCATGCACTTGCGCTTCCGCAAGCTGCGGGTTGATCAGGTTGCCGCAGTCGTGCACGTTCACGAGACCGAGCAACCGAACATGGCAAAGAGGAATATCAACTTCCACTTCAGCGAAAGATGCGCCGAAGGAATAGGCATTGCTATGCACGGAGTACGTGCTTTCTGCCGCGATATGTTCGCTGTGCTTCATGTCGTAAAGCGTTTCCGTTGACAATTTTTCAAGCGATATCAGCCGTCTCCCGTCTTCTTTTCGCACAATCCAACTGTCCTTGATATCGAGAATTTCGACCGGCATTCGGGTCAAGCGGCGCGCGTGCTTTAGGATTTTCTCTTTAAAAATGCGACCCGTCTGAGCGATGGCAAACCCGCTGACGTACGTCTGACGCGACGCATACGCGCCTGAGCCATAAGGCGTGACATCAGTATCCTGCGTAGACACGACATGAATGTC
Organism: Clostridiaceae bacterium; assembly: GCA_012799825.1. Classification (GTDB taxonomy): domain Bacteria; phylum Bacillota; class Clostridia; order Saccharofermentanales; family DTU023; genus UBA4923. Next base: position 75,373 of record JAAZKK010000016.1, read on the forward strand.
TTTGTAGGAGACACCGATGGCTTGCGCCGCCATTTGCGCAGCCGACGTATCCTGTCCCTGACCGATCTCCGTCTCTCCGAGCATGAGCTGGACGGTGCCGTCTTGGTTAAGCAGCATACGACACGACGACGTCTCGATGCTGATCGGCCAGACGGCCGTGTTGTACCAGAATAACGCCATCCCGACACCGCGACGCACAGGTCCGGTTTGATTGACATAGAGCTTACGTTTGCGATTAAAATCAAGCAATGCTTCCGCTTTGGTCATGCAATGATTAAAGCTGTCATCGTAAAGTTCGTTTTTAGAGAAAGGATCGACGTAGCCGACCGGCATGGAATTTTTCCGCCTGAATTCAACAGGGTCCAAGTTGAGTTTCGTCACGATATCGTCGATATGACTTTCATTGTGGAACATCGACTGCGGTATACCGTATCCGCGCATTGCACCGGCCGATGGCTTGTTCGTGTAGACCGTCCAACAGTCGCATTCCACATTCGGACACGGGTACATCTGCGGAAATGCCCCCATTCCCTTTGCGACGACGCCGTGACCATGGGATGCATACCCTCCCTGATCGGACCAGACTTTCAGCTTGCGCGCGGCAAACGTTCCATCCGGACGTATCCAAGAGATGATGTGTGCACGCATCGCGTGACGCACACGGCTCGACACGAACGTTTCTTCACGGGTGGAATCGATCATGACGGGATGACCGCCGACTTGCGTACAAACCCAAGCGCAGAGCGGCTCATAGAGGGCGTCTTGTTTATTGCCGAATCCGCCGCCGATATACGGCTTGATCACACGCACTTTGCCCCACGGCAATCCCAGTGCTTGCGCCGTGATGCGCCGAGTGATGTGCGGGATCTGCGTTGACGCAACAACGGTAACGCGATCACCGCCTTCCATATAGGCGTAACAAATGTGATTCTCTAATTGACTGTGTTGTACAGACGGCGTACTGTACCATCCTTCAACCTTGATGAGCCCGAGCTCCTTGATGGCTTCATGGTAATTGCCTTCTCTGATCGACGAATGACCCAAAATGTTATCAGGAAATGCGTCATGAATCACAGGCGCTCCCTCTTGGATGGCGTCCAAGGGATCCAACACGTGAGGATATATTTCATATTCGACATGGACAAGACGCGCAGCGCGCTCTGCAGCAACCTCATTTACCGCAACGACTACCGCGACTTCATCGCCGTAATAGCGGACATGCTCATTCATGAGCTTGCGATCCGCGACATCCTGCTTCGCCGGATCCGTCGCCCACGGGTGTCCCGCTGTGCCAAACTCAATATCAGGCACATCAAAGCACGTCAAGATCTTGACGACACCTTCGACACGCTCCGCTTCCGATGTATCAATTTTAAGTACGCGACCATGTGCTATGGTTGAATGCACAATGCGAACCACATATGCATCTTTCGGGCACATGTCCGCTGTATACTTGGCGCGACCCGTCACTTTATCGTACGCGTCGACGCGATTAACACTTTTTCCGACTTGCATACGTTTCCTCCCCGCAAACGCGTGCGTCACTTAGCAACTTTTAATTTAAGATATATTAACATAATGATAGGGCACTTTACCTATAAATTACTAAAATTTAAAAGAAAAATGATATCTATGCACAAAACGATACCATTAAACTGAACGAGAATACGCTCATCTAAGTACTTTATGCATACTCCTCTTCAAAATCATTCGGGATGAACTTCTACGAAGTGAGGGCAAAACAAGAAACGTTTGCGCGTTTTTTGAAAAAATATCACTTAACCTATAGCACCACAGATGCATAACTTTTCGGAGTCAAAAAGTCCCGTCGTCTAGGCCTTTGCTGGACTTTTTGTTTCCGTAGCTGTAAAAATCAGACCGTTTTTTCATACGACAATAATTTTTAAAAGCAGTTTTTCCTCACGATGCACGAAAGAAAGTTCGTGTAACGGATTTGTATGTACTGCAAATACGGAAAATGTGAGAAAATATTACAATATACAACGTCATACATTGAGAAAAAGCATATCATATATCTTATATCGCAACGACCAAGGAGGGTATCATGGAACGCTACTGCAAAAATGACAGACCCTATATCTATGTTGCATTTCCGAAGGAACGCAGGGAACAAGTTCTTCTCGTGCTGGCAGCTGTGTCTGCCGACGGCGCGCAGTTTTGGTACAACGACCGTTTTGATCGACGCGAAAAAGGGCGGCTGCAGCGGGCTTTCGGGGTATTGCTCTTCGTGACGGCGGACTTTGCCGCAACTGAGCGCTTTCACTCCATCGTAGATGCCGCTGTGGCCAGCGGGCAGAAGATACTTAGCGTTTACTTGGAAGACATCCCCGCCACGCCATGGATCACTATGCAACTCGGCAGCCAACAGGCGCTGTTCACAAAGGATATGGACGACGCCTTTGTCTCCAAGCTGAAAGAATCTTTAATTTTCCAAGATATGGCCGTAACCAAGGCCCAGAAGAAATATCAGCGCAACCGCGCTATTACAATGGTTGCAGTGCCTATTATTGCAGCAGCAATACTGTTTTTTACTGTTGTAAATCCCCTCCTTATCGCTCCTGCAAGGGCAGTCGAGAGTGCGGCTCAGCGCTGGGGACTGACCAGAGAAGATCTTGAGAGCATCACAGAACTGTACATAGCAGGAGATCAAGTCTTTGACAGCTATGTTCACGCTTGGTATGAGAATGACGATCGCAGTCAAGTCGCGTTGGATCAGCGGGTGAACGACCACATGGAAACAAGAGACCCCATTCCTGCGGGCAGCCTCACATCGGAGGATCTTGAAATATTCTCGTATATGCCCAATTTGGAATATCTCAGTATCTGCGGGAACCAACTCACCGATATTTCGCCTCTGCTTTGCCTGAAAAACCTTAGGGAACTCGATCTGAGCGCCAACCCCATTTCTTCCATAGAGGGGATTGACTCTCTTAGCAATCTGGAAGCTGTCTACTTTACCACTACGGACATAACCGACCCGTCTCCGATTTGGAATTGTTCAAATCTTAAGCTTGTGATGCTGGACAGCACTTACATCTCTGACATTTCGGGCGTCGAGCGTCTTTCAAATCTCGAGCACATGAACATCAGCTACACAGATGTGCGGGATGTTTCCGCGCTGAACAATGCGGAAAATCTGAAAGTCTTTCTTGCAGATGCTACTCCTATCGTCGAGCTTCCCACTTTCACGCAGACGCAAGACATCTGGCTGGAGCTCAAACAGATGCCGATAAAGGATTATTCCTCTCTTGGCAGCATAGAGAGTTTCGATACGCTCGCAATCGATTTAAATGAAATTCAGGACGCACTGCCTTATATAGAAGGAAAGCCCATCCGTGCGCTTGCATGGGCAGGCACACGAATAGACTCTTTGGAGAAGTTGAGCGGTATCACAATCACGCCCGGCGGTAGTTTGGGTTTAGCACATAGCTCTGTGTCTTCTTTGGACGGCCTGGAGAATTTTGAGGGCATCAATTATTTGGATATACATTTTTGTAATAACCTAACCGATTTGACGCCCATTCTGCAGCTTCAGTCTCTGCAGGCACTGACCATCTCCTCGGATATGCGCGAGCTGGCCGAAGAGCAGCTTAAGGGAGCACATTTTACCCTTGATTATTGCGACAACTAAGGAGGGAAACCCATGAAAAAGCAGTTTAGGTACCTTCCCTATACAGGCGTAGGAGATTTCGCCTATTTCGGCTGCGATGCCGCCGACGAGCCTTCGGCCGCTGCAGTCGCGGACATACTTGTAAGCCGCGGTTTTCGGCTGAGCTGCGACAGCTGCGGCGGCAAGTTCGCCCAAAGCCCTGCGGCACTGGCTGAGACCATATCTCACTGCGGAGGAGCCGTGGCCTTCTTGTCGGAAAAAAGCATAGAAAGTCTTGCCTTCCGCAATGTCATCAATTATCTTTTGAGCCTGCGAAAGCCCCTTGTCTGCGTAAAGCTCGGCGAATTTCAGCTTGGCTACGGACTTGATATGCAGCTTGCCAACATCCCGATGATTACCCTCAGCACCCCGGAGGAAACGGTGGAAGCTCTTCTGGAAAGCGGGGTGCTGACTCAGACCATGGTGGGCGAGGGCATGGAGAAGCGCAACTTCAATCGCAAACGAAACTACATCATAATAGCTATGGTAGCAGTGACAGTTTTGGCGTTTGGCCTGTATCTGGGCTCGGTGATACGCGAGCGCACGTCGGCAGCATACATCCTGCAGAACACGGACGGAAGCAAATATGTAAACATCGCCAAATACGGCGACGATGGCATTGCCGCTATGGCGGGAAAAAGCGTTGGCGAACTCGATCTTTCGGGCGGAACTTTTACCACCCTCCTAAACATCAAGGGCGTATCCGCTGCCACGGTGAACGTCTCGGATATTCCCTCAAATGTAGCCCTGTGGCCGCTTGTGCAGGTTAAGGGTATTGAAACCGTAAAAA
>JAAZKK010000121.1 GCA_012799825.1 Clostridiaceae bacterium
AAATGTATGTTGCCGGCCATTGACCAACTGCGTTATGCTGTGAAGACAAAAGTGTTGCCGACGTGCAGATAAAAGCCGTCGGCTTTTCTCTGAAAGGACATCGTTTCTTGAACGCGTTTCGTCTCCTTTTTCCGGAAAATGAACCGGTCATCGGATTGGCGCCAATGGCCGGTTTTACAACGCCTGCTTTTCGCGGTCTGGCAGCTCGTTTCGGCGCGTCTTATACCGTGACGGAGCTTGTCTCTTGTCGAGGCATTACATATGACCGCGGGCTCAGTCGGAGTTTGCGCTACCTTGCGCCTCCTGATAGATTTCCCAATGTAACCTTTCCGGGCTTTTCATGCACCGACGATGTGGGACCGGCGACCGGTGCGCATTCCTTGTCGAATATGTCTGAAGTTGACGATACGGCACAGAGAGCGATGGGATGTGATACCGTCGCGAAGAACGATGACCGTTTAAGCAAGCATGATCAATATGGAAATGCGTACTCTCGTCCGTGGGGCATTCAACTTTTTGGGTCGGAGCCGGCAGATTTTGCCAGGGCAATCGACATTATCTTCGAGGAGCCGGAATTACAATCGGCGTCATTTATCGATATCAATATGGGGTGTCCCGTCCCTAAAGTCGCCAAAGAAGGCGCGGGCGCAGTGCTTATGAAAAAACCATACCAGTGCGGGCGCATCGTCGAGGCCGCCGTGCGCGCTGCCTCGCGACACGGACGCTTTGTCACAGTAAAAATTCGCTCAGGACTTGATCCATCATCTATCAATGCTCCGCTCGTCGCAAAGACTGCCGTGTCCGCAGGCGCGATGGCGGTAACTTGTCACGCGCGCACCGCAGATCAATTTTACAGAGGAACGGCGGACTGGTTACAGATCGCTCGAGTGAAAGAGGCGATCGATGTGCCGGTTATCGGGAACGGCGATCTCACGACAGCTGAGGATCTTATAAAAATGCGCAAAGAGACAGGTTGCGACGGATTTGCGATCGGTCGAGCCGCGCGCGGCAATCCTCAACTCTTTATGACGTTGCGCCGCGATCTTCGTTCGCATTTTGAACAAAAGAGAGAACAGCACGGTTCACTGCATGGCTTGACGGCTCCGGACATCCCCATGCATTCGGGCGCCGCTTCTGCTGCCGATCTTCAGCGAGGCGATCAAAATCACAATCAGCGTGTTGACAAACCGGCACACGAATCGGTTGAATTATGTGCCGAAGATTGGCTTCAGATTATAGTGGCGCAACTCGACGCGACGATCGAAAGGCTGGGCGAGGCTGTAGGCGTGCGCGAGATGCGTTCCTCCTTTGCGTTCTATCTCAAGGGTTTTCCGGGAGCTGCCGCTTTTCGCTGCCGCGTCATGGAGCCTGTCACGCGAGAAGGTGTGGTCGCAGTCCTCCGTGAAGCCGCCAACGCTCGAGCAATGATGACAGTTTCACTTGACGGCAATTTTGATTGATGTAAACTGAAACTTGCAGTGCTTAAAGTTACAGCGTAAATTAAACCACCGATCTTTTAAATAATAAAAGCACTACTGCAAAGGATAACTAGTGCTATCACGGGAAGAGGGCCTCAAACACGATATGAAGAAGGGTAGGAGTGCGCGCGTTGCGCGAATTGTCACACTCGTTGTTTCTGCTTATTTTCTGACCTGTTTCCTCTTCAGTTTTCGCATGAATCCGGTGGGCCAATTTTTCTCAACGATTGAAACGACACCATTTAGCGCTCTTTTTCAAGGCATTCTATTTGCGATTTCATTAATTTTCGTATTTCTATTTACGTATATTTTTAAGGAGGCGTCCGTTCGTCTGATCCTCCTTATTTCGATTCAAGCGTATCTTGCGATCAGTGCGCTCCGTTGTGGCGAGTCGGGGTTTGTTGCGGGCGCTCTTATTGTCGGCGTTGCCGTACTTTTTCATGGATATGCCGACGTGCACAACCTTCGTTTATCACGAAATTCATCCGGTACGCCAAATCATAATAGTCTCAACGCGACGGACGATAAGAATCTCAACGGTTCGGGCAAGAAGAGATCCGACGATGCTACGGCACCAAAGACCGGAGACGCCACAGATGAGGATTTGAGGAGCGAAACGGCTTCTCGTGTCAATCGCAGAGTCTTCATCGTACTCTGCGTTTTGTCAGCGATCATTCCGTTGGGCTTTGTCTCTCAACTCTTTTTCAAATCTTCCGGCGACGCGCCTAAAAATCCTGTTTTTTTCGGTACTTCTGCCGGCTGGCTCTGGATCTCCGCGTTCGGTGCCGCCGTGTTAGGGGTGTTCCTATATATGTCATTTAAAAAGGGCGTTGGCAGAAATCTTTCTCTTGAACGTTCTCCGAGACTTAGCGTAGTCCTTTTTCTTTTGGCGCTGATCCCCGCTGCAATTCTGATGATCATCATGGTGGCGCGTATCAGCGGTTTCCTCTCGCCGACGTACGATATGGGCATTTTTACGCAGATGTTCCACAATATGAAAACGACGGGCGCGCCGATCACAACATTGGAGCGTGACATGTCGCTCTCTCATTTCAAAATCCATATGTCGCCCATCTTTTATCTGATACTGCCTTTTTACTTGATCGCTCCATCCGCGGAAACCCTTCAAGTATTGCAGATTCTAGTTGTCTTGTCTGGCGTCATCCCGCTCGATCTTCTAGCCAAGCGGTATTTTCTCGGGAGCAAGGCGTGGCGCCTGGCCGCTGCCGTCCTGTATGTTCTCCAACCGGGTCTGCTCGGCAGCAACTTGTACGATCTTCATGAAAACTGTTTTCTCGCCCCGCTGACGTTATGGCTCATCTATGCCTGCCATACAAGACGTACGGTTATTGTGTTGCTTTTTGCCGCTTTGACGCTCATGGTGAAGGAAGATGCCGCACTCTACGTCGTTGCCGTTGCGTTATTCGTGTTTTTTGGCGGGATATCCGCCGACAATCATTACCAGCGGCGCAAGGATCTTATACATGGCATGCTTCTGCTCGCCGGTGCCTTGATCTATTTTGCTTGGGTTTCGACCTATCTAAATAACGCCGGTTACGGCATCATGACATATCGTTTCAATAATCTGATGATTTATAAGGAGCTCGGCGTCCTCGGCATCATTCCTGCGTTGCTGCAAAATCCCGCATATTATTTGTCGACGTTCTGGACGATGGAGAAAATCAGCTATCTTATGGTTGTTCTGGGAAGCCTCGGTTTTCTGCCGCTCTTTCAGCGGAAAGGCGCGCACTATTTCCTGATCATTCCCCTTGTTGTCATGAATTTGTCGTCAAATTACACTTATCAACATGATTTGAAGTTTCAATACCATTATGGGAGTGTCGCGCTCCTCGTTTTCATGGCGATGATGGCCGTCGCAGGTTATACCGAGCGCATGTCACGCACACCTGTCACGCTTCCTGCGCTGAGAAAAACATCAAGAACGGCGCTACTGCGTCATGGAGCGCCTGACCAAACGTCTCTTTCAGAGGTCAATCAGCCGTCTAAAGTTGAGGAAGTGACAAAACCTGTCGCTCGGACTGGACAAGATCGTAAAAAGAGCGGTAACGATGGACGACAGCTTGTACAGCAGATTGTCAGAGCTCCCCAACAGAGCGCTTTGCGGCCTGGACTTCGCGTACCATCGATTGCTTCGCGACAACCTGCGGAACCTTCCTTGAGGGATGAACGTGATGAAAGGGATCGTTTACCTTCGCGTTCGTCATCTGAGAATGCTGATCGCTCATTGGCGCGTCATACCGTGAACGAGCAAAAGAAACAAAATGTCCGACTAGCTCGCATTGAAAAGAGCAGTCGCACTTCCCGCGCAAATTACCGGCAAAATGAGAATCGTGTTCTTGCGGCAGGCGGTTTTGTGCGTCCTCAGGAAGTAGAAGATGAGCTGTCGCCTAACAACGGCGCCGTTGATGTGAGGCGACGCCACGCCGGGAAGGCAACGCCATCTGCGAAGACTGCCGTTGCATCGAAAGATCCGCGCTCTGTCCGGTTAAGACGTGTGCTCGCTTTTGTTGTCGCGTTTGCTCTATTTTGCGCCGCCTCGCAAAGTCTCTTGTTGTTATCGGAGCGCCGTTCTACGATCCTGTACGAAAAAGCAAATCGCCAGAGCCTAAATGCAATCAGACATTGCCTTGACCAGATTCCAAAAGAAGCAAGTGTTGGTACCACAACATTTTTCACGAGTTATCTTGCCAACCGTGCGGAAATTTATGATCTCGGATACCATAAGCGATCGCTTAAGGATGGACATCTTGAGTATCTTGTTTTTGATCAGCGCTGGCATCGCTATTCAGATGAAGATGTGATGGCAAAGGCTTTAGAGTACGGCTATGTCAGAATGAGCGGAACACCTGAAAACGTCGTCATTCTCAAATGGCCTAATGCGCATACGCCTTGAGTTGTCGTGTCGCCATTTTTGTCGCGATCATCTTGCGGCGATGGTGTGATTGTCGAAATAGCGAAATAGTGACGTTCCCAATCATTTCATTGCCGTTCATGTTTTTCACGGCTTTGATGCGTTATAATGGACAAAATTGTCTTTCTTGAAGGGGGAAATATGAAACTTACGACGGATAAAATCAGAAACATCACCGTGATGGGTCACGGCGGCGTCGGCAAAACGGCGTTTGTCGAAGCCGCGCTTTACTGCGGTGGCGTCATCGATCGCATGGGCCGATCGAACGATGGCAACACTGTGACCGACTTCGACGCCGAAGAAATGCGCCGCGGCAACTCCATTAGCACATCGGTTGCGTGGTGCCGTTGGAAAGATTGCAAACTCAACTTTATTGACACACCGGGCGATTTCGATTTTCTCGGCGAACAGATTCTCGGCATGATTGCGGGCGATACCGCGATGATCATCATGTCCGGCAAAGACGGTCTCTCTGTCGGCGCGGAGAAGGCTGTGCGCAATGCCGAAACGCAGAATATGCCAATTTCGTTCTTCGTGAACCGTATGGATGAAGCGAACGCTGATTTCGCGAAGACGCTTGAGGCGCTTCGTGAAGCTTATGGAGATCGAGTGTTGCCGCTTTCAGTCCCTATTAAGGAGGGCGATCAACTCATAGGTCTTGTCGATGTTCTCAATCAGAAAGCATTCTCCTTCTCAGGGAAAAAGGGCGAGATGAAAGAAATCGAGATGCCGGCGGACTTAGAGGACGTCGTTGAATCCTACGTCGAAAGCATCAATGAACAGATTGCAGAGAACGATGAGCACCTGATGGAAAAATATTTTGAAGGTGAACCTTTCACTCCGGACGAGCTGTCGCACGGCATGCGCCTTGCTATTACCTCCGGTTCCATCAAGCCTGTGTTTGCGGGATCAGCTTCTGATAATCTCGGAGTGTCGTTCGCTCTCGACGCGATTGCCCGATATTTTCCTCTTCCGACATCACATCGGATCAAAGCGTTGAATAGCGCAGGAGAAGAGGTTGAGGTCATCGCATCGCAGGATGAGCCTTTGGCGGCGTTCGTCTTCAAGACGTTTGTCGATCCCTTTGTCGGACGTATCTCGCTTTTCCGTGTGTTTTCCGGCGAAATTACAGGCAACAGCACACTCTATAACGCGACGCAAGACGTGGAAGAGCGTCTGATAGGCCTAAATTTCCAGAATGGCAAGAAGCAGGAGCCGACCGAGAAAATTGTCGCGGGAGACATCGGTTCCATTGCCAAACTGTCCGAGACAATGACGCTTCATACCATCGCGGACAAGGATCAACCGGTCAAGATTATTCCCCCCGATATGCCGGCTCCCTGTATGACGCTGGCCATTTCTCCGGTCAACAAGGGCGATGAAGAAAAGATCATGCAAGGTCTGCTTCGACTAAAAGATGAAGATATCGTATTTGACATTGTCAATGATGCCGAGACGCGTCAGTTCCTCCTATCCGGACTCGGAGAAGTACAACTTAACGTTATATGCGCGCGTCTGAAGTCGAAATTCGGCGTTGAGGCACAGCTGTCTGAACCTCGCATTGCTTATCGTGAAACGATTCGCAAGACGGTGAGCGTGCAGGGACGGCACAAAAAACAGACCGGCGGCCATGGTCAGTACGGTGATGTGTGGATTCGTTTCGAGCCCGGAGAAAATGAAGATCTCGAATTTGATGAAGAAGTGTTCGGTGGCGCCGTGCCCAAGAACTACTTCCCCGCGGTTGAAAAAGGTCTTCGTGAAGCCGTGGAGGAAGGACCGCTTGCAGGTTATCCAGTTGTCTTCCTCAAAGCGACGCTCTACGACGGATCGTATCATGATGTCGACTCGAACGAACTTTCATTTAAGCTCGCTGCCCGCTTGGCGTACCGTGAAGGTCTGCCGAAAGCCAATCCTGTCCTCTTGGAGCCTATCGATAAACTGATGGTGCACATACCGGATGCATTCTTGGGTGATATCATGGGTGACCTCAACAAACGCCGCGGACGTATCATGGGCATCCATGCCGAGAGCGAAATTCCCGGTTTCCAAGTGGTCGAAGCGGAAGCACCGCGCGGTGAAATCGCAAAATACGCGACCGATCTGAAGTCGATGACGCAAGGTCGAGGATGGTTCACGATGGAATTCGTGCGTTACGAACAGATGCCCCAGCAGTTCGCCGATCGCGTGATCGCGGAAGCGGAAGCACGTCGCGAAGACCAATAAACCATATAAATATGAATAGATGCGCCGATTTTCGTTTAAGCGGAAGGCGCATCTTTCTTTTAATATCTGTTATCTTATTAGTCTGGACAAGTATTTTAGAAAAAAGCGCTAAAGGAGATACGGGAGCATTGCATGCCCATATTCGCTGACATCCTATCAGCCGGATTACCGCTCTTTCGGTTTGCGATGCTTTTTGCCGGATCGCTTTGGGTGAATCTTGTCTGGCCGCTTCTCTTTCTCGTAGCGACGACGCTTCTTACGGCTTTTATGAAATCGGTGAGATTTCTTCCGCAGCCCTGCGATGACCTTCCGAACCGTCCGCGAGTACCTCTTTCTCTTGCCAAAAAAATGGAAACGAGCGAAATCGTAGAGCGTGAAACTCGTACAGCCATTTTTCTTAATATGGCTGCTTTTTTAATAGCGAGTACGCGTGCGGGACTTCCGTCGTTTATTGTACTTATTGGAGCGCCTGAGGAGCCGGTGCGCGGCTGGATTTCGTTTGGATGGTACGCGTTGTCGATTCTTGCTGTGCTCGTCATAGGTTTTGTAGTTCCGTTGCGCGCGGGAGGACGTCGCCGTGAAACCTTTGCTTGTGCCGTCTGGCCTGCCATCTCTTTTCTCCTTTTTCTCGTCCGTCCAATCGACCGCCTTATTTTTGTGACGGCAAGTGGCATCATGAAGTTGTTCCGTTTGAAAGATGTTAAGGATCGCAGTCAGATTCTGACGGAAGAAGAATTATTGAATATATTGGGCAACGATAGCGGTGAAAGTGACTTTGAGGCTGATAACATCGAATACATCGAAAACCTGTTTCAGTTTGATGACAAGGTTGCTTCTGACGTTATGACGCACCGCATCGAGATCGACGCTCTTCCAATTGATACCGATTATGAGACGACCATTAGCTTCATTCGAGAGACTAGGCATACGAGATTTCCGATTTTCAGAGGTACGGTGGACAACATCGTCGGGATCTTACACGTCAAGGATCTTCTCTTTGTAGAGCAGGACGATTCGTTTTCCTTAGAAAAAATGATGCGCGAGCCTTGGTTTACACCGGAGTCGCGTAATACACGCCAACTGCTGCGTGAAATGCAGAAAGAGCACGTACAGATGGCCATCGTCATCGATGAGTACGGCGGAACTGCGGGGATGATCACCATTGAAGATTTGGTCGAACAAATTGTCGGCAACATTGAAGACGAATACGATGACGATGAGCAAGAGATGATTCGTGTCGCACCGGACACATGGGTCGTTGCCGGATCGTATCCGATCGACCGTTTAGCGCGTGAAACAGGCGTTTTCTTTGGCGAGGATGAATTTGATTCGACGGCCGGTTTCGTTATTGAGCGGCTTGACCGCATTCCGGAAGAGAATGAACATGCGAGTATTACTTTCGGTTCCCTGACGTTCGACGTCATGTCAGTTATAGACAACCGAATCGCTTGGCTTCGCGTAACTCGCACTTCCGATGAAAAGAATGTCGAAGGGTACGACAATGACTGATGTGAAGAAACAATCATTTTTTTCTGTTGAGGTAGAAGCAATTTTTTTCGATTTAGATGGTACGCTGGTCGACACCGTCCCTCTGATCATCGCCTCTCATCGCCATACTTTTAATAAATATCTAGGCTGGATTCCCGATGAATCGACCCTTCTCAGCACGATCGGTGTGCCCCTTGAGAAAACATTTAAAGAATATGGTAAAGACTTAGCCTATGAGATGCTCGACGAGTATCTCATCTGGAGCACTCCTCGCATGTCGGAGATGGTCGATATTTTCCCCGGAGTTGTCGAAACATTGGCCGAGCTTAAATCTCGCGGTTTTATCCTCGGGATTGTGACCTCGCGCCGGCGTGCCGGCGTAGACGTGCTGATGGAGAAGTACGACTTGGAGCACTATTTTTCAGTGTGCGTCAGCGTCAACGATCCGGAACGTCCAAAACCGTATCCGGATCCTCTGTATCTTGCGATGCGTCAAACCTGCATATCCGATCCTTCTCATGTTCTTTATGTCGGCGACAGCGTGCACGATGTGCACTGTGCGAACAACGCCGGCACCATGTCATGTGTGGTGGGCTGGACGGCAATGGATAAGGAGGAGCTTGGCGCTCTTAATCCGACTTTTTGGATCGATCGCATGGAGGATCTTCTTGAACGCGTTGAACTTTGTTCGCCTCGCTCAGAGTCATAATGCCTTTTAACCTTTTCTTGTTGTTCTTCAGTGTGATAAACTTGACATCGTGCTTGAATGTTGCTTTTATGGCAAAAGCAGTTTCGAAGGAGAAGTCCGATATGGCAAAGAAAGAATCGAACGAATCGACAGAGTGGAAGGCTCAAGTGGAGCGCGCAGAACGCAAGGCACGCATTGCACGCATGAAAGGGAGCCAAGGCAAGAAGAAGAAAATCGGATCGCATCGTATTTGGAAGAAGGTGCTTCTGATCACGACCGTTTGCCTTTTGGTGATTCTTTTAGCCGGTTGGCTTGTTATCCGTTCAGGAATCATCGTTCGCAAAGTCAGTGCGCTGACAGTGAACGGTCGTAAATTCTCTGCAAGTGATCTCAATCTCAGTATCGGCAACATTGCCGTCAACGCTCAGCTCGGCCTTGTGTTTACGGAGGAGTTTCAGGAGACGCTCATGTCGCCGTCGCCTTATGCTCCTGATCAGACGTTGCGAGATCTTCTTATTGAAGCTGCTGTTTCACAGCTCGAATATTTCGCTGCGACTTCTGCCGATATGGTAAAAGTCGGATTCAAGCCGACCGATGAGCAAAACAAAGAAATTGAAGCGGCGCTTGACGCCTATGAGAAACAAATGCTTCAGATTTCGGAACAGTCCGGCCGCTCCGTGACGTCGATTCTGGAAATGTACTATGGTCCCGGCACGCGTCTGAAAGCGGTTCAAAGCAACATGGATGAGAATATGAGAGTCTCCTACTACATGAATTCGATTCGTGAGGCGGCAGACGTTTCTGATGAGAAGATCACTGCTTATTACGACGAGCACAGAGATGACTACGATCTTTTCTCATACTATCTTTATGATTTTAAGCCGGAAGACAGCAACCTCGAGGGGGATGCTCTCACCGAAGCACTTGATGAACTTGAAGCGAAAGCCAACACCGCCGCGGAATCGTTGAGACTGAAACCTTTTATTGAAGCCGTGAGCGATCAGCTTCCGGAAGAGGAAGCCAAAAAACTTCTTGAAAGCGAAGACACGCTTCTTCAGCGCAAGAAGAAGGCCGCCATGCTCACAACGCTGTTCGATTTCGTGAAAGACAGCGAACGCAAAAAAGGCGATCACAAGGTGATTCGAGGAGCCAAGCAAGTCACGCTCGTTGAATTTGTGTCAAGGGAAAAAGACGATTTCCGTCCGTATTCCGTACGCCATATTTTGCTTTCGAAAGAGGGGCACGACGGCAGTCAGGAATTGACGCAGGCCGATTACGATACACTGAAGATCGAGGCGATGGATGTTTGGCAAGAGTATCTGGACGGGGAGCAGACAGCAGACGCTTTCTCGCAACTTGCTAAGGAGAAAAGCAAGGATCAAGGTAGTGCCTCAAATGGCGGTCTCTACGCAGACATCACTTCTGATAAAAGCGCCCAGTTTGTGAAACCGTTCCGCGAATGGTGCGAAGATCCCGCGCGAAAACCGGGAGATACAGGCCTTGTCAAATCTCAATTCGGGTACCACGTGATGTATTTTCAAGGTCATGGCGATGAAGCGGAATTGACAAGTAAAATCCGCGAAACGCTCCGTGACGAACACGTAAACGCCTGGTCTACAGCCATCATGAATGATGTGAAGAGTGAGCAACATCCGTTCGGTATGAAGTTTGTCGGCCGCATCCATTTTTTTAAGGCTCTGTTCAGTAAAGAGGACAAACCTGCCCCCGAAGAGACGGTGTTCAAAATAGACTGAGACAACAAATTGCACGCAAAAAACTCAACGGCGAAAATCTCCGCCGTTGAGTTTTTTGATGTCATAAAAAATAACCGTTGACGGACGGCCTGAAAAGCGGTAGAATAGTTTGATGTGTCGCTCAACCTGCTTTGGCACCTGAAATACAACTTATTGTTTCTCTGTCTTAAGGTGGTTCGACACCGCAATTATATCATGCAAGAAGATATCGTCAATACCGGTTTGGCGCTATCTTTGTTATCAACCGGTTTTGATTGAGTGAGGTGATCGCTGATGGTTAAGCCCGTTCAGTACGGACGCGTTCAGAGAATGTCTTATTCTAAGATTGATGAGATCCTCGACATTCCCGATTTGTTGGAAATCCAGAAAAGCAGCTACAAGTGGTTCCTTGAAGAAGGACTGATGGAAGTGCTTGAAGATGCTTCTCCGATAACCGATTTTTCAGGAGATATTGAGCTTTCTTTTATTGATCGTGAATTTGACGTCAATAATCCAACTTATTCCATCGAGGAATGCAAAGACCGCGATGCCAATTACGCGGCTAAAATGTACATGACCGTTCGGCTTCATGACCGTACGAACGACAATATTAAAGACCAAGAAGTTTATATCGGTGAATTTCCGATCATGACAGAAACGGGCAGTTTCATCATTAATGGCGCGGAACGCGTGGTGATTAGCCAGCTCGTGCGTTCGCCAGGCGCGTACTTTGATATTGTTCGCGATAAAAACGATGTCGAAATTTTTACTGCGCAGGTGATTCCGAACCGCGGAGCGTGGATAGAATTTGAATCCGATGTCAAAGATCTTCTTTGGGTGCGTATGGATCGCCAGCGCAAGTTTTATCTTACGATCTTAATTCGTGCGCTCGGTTTTGGAACGGACGAGGAAATCATTGAATTGCTCGGAGAAGAAGAATCCCTCGTTCAAACACTGAAAAAGGACGGATGTCATTCGAGCGAAGAAGGCTTGCAGGAGATGTTCCGCAAGCTGCGTTCGGGCGAGGTGTATACGCGTGAAGGCGCACAGGCGCTCCTTCGCAATATGTTCTTCCACCCGAACCGTTACGATCTTGCCAAAGTCGGTGTCTATAAACTCAATAAAAAGCTTGCGATCGCAGATCGTTTGAAAGGCCACCGCGCTGCCGATGACGTGATCGGTGACGATGGTGAAGTGTTTGTACTTGCTGATGAAATCATTACTGAGGAAGCGGCCAACGCCATTCAACAGGCGGGCATCAACAGCGTTGATGTTTATCCGATACGCCGAATCGGAGATACTGTGACGCAGATAGATCGTGAACTTCGTGTGGTAGGCAACGAGCGTGTGCGCGTTGACCAATATCTTAGACGTCACTTCAGCGAAGATGTGCTGGAAGGCATCAATTATGAAAAAAATGGCCTTACAGAAGCGGTATATACGCCTGTACTTCGCGAAATCGTTGAAGAAGCAAAGTCTTCGGCTGAGCCTTCTAAAACGCTAAAAACACTGCTCGAGTCGCACCGCCGCACACTCATTCCGAACCATCTCACCATCCATGATTTTCTTGCGGTAATAAGCTACTACATCGGACTTGAATACGGCGTTGGCGAGAGAGATGACATCGATCACCTTGGCAACCGCCGCATTCGTTCAGTGGGTGAATTGTTGCAGAATCAGATGCGCATCGGTTTCTCTCGTATGGATCGCGTTGTTCGCGAACGCATGCAAACAATTCCCGATATCTCTGTCGCGACACCGAAAGACATCGTCAATACACGGCCTATTTCAGCCG
The DNA here is from genome assembly GCA_012799825.1 of Clostridiaceae bacterium. GTDB lineage: Bacteria > Bacillota > Clostridia > Saccharofermentanales > DTU023 > UBA4923. Next base: position 12,338 of record JAAZKK010000121.1, read on the forward strand.
CGATCAAAGAATTCTTCGGATCGAGTCAATTGTCTCAATTTACCGACCAGCCGAACCCTCTCGCTGAGATGACGCACAAGCGCCGTCTTTCTGCGCTGGGTCCGGGCGGACTTTCACGCGATCGCGCCAACTTTGAAGTCCGCGACGTGCACTCGTCGCATTATGGCCGCATGTGTCCGATCGAAACGCCGGAAGGCCCGAACATCGGTCTTATTAACTCTTTGGCGACCTATGCGCGTGTCAATCGTTACGGATTCCTCGAGACGCCGTATCGAATCTACGACAAAAAAAACTGCTGTGTCTCCGACAGAGTGGAATACTTTTCCGCAGACGAAGAAGACAAATATTTCATCGCGCAGGCAAACGAGCCGCTTGACGAGAATGGCCGTTTCCTGAATAAAAAAATATCCTGCCGCTTCCGTGATGAGTTCTTCGAACTTGATCCGGAACGCGTCGATCTGATGGACGTTTCACCTAAGCAGCTCGTTTCGGTCGCGACGTCCTTGATTCCGTTCCTCGGCAACGACGACGCGAATCGCGCGCTGATGGGTTCTAACATGCAGCGACAAGCTGTGCCTCTGATTCAGCCCGAAGCTCCCATCATCGGTACAGGCATGGAACATCGTGCCGCGAAAGACTCCGGTGTTTGTGTTGTCGCCAAAAATGACGGAACCGTTGTACAAGTTGCAGGAGATCGCATTGTCGTACATACGGACGAAAACGGAACCGATACATATCCGCTGAAAAAATACGACCGATCTAATCAGGGGACTTGCATTAACCAGCGTCCGCTTGTTTTGCCCGGCGAGCGAATCAAAGCCGGTGATATCATCGGCGACGGTCCTTCAACCGACAATGGAGAGCTCGCGCTTGGACGCAATGTTATCGTCGGATTCATGACTTGGGAAGGCTACAACTATGAAGATGCCGTCCTCATGAGCGAGCGGCTCGTCCGCGACGATGTATACACTTCGATTCATATCACTGAATACGAGTGTGAAGCGCGTGACACGAAGCTTGGCCCTGAAGAGATCACTCGAGAGATCCCCAACGTGGCCGATGAATCGCTGCACGATCTCGACGAAGAAGGTATCGTACGCATTGGCGCCGAAGTTCGTGCAGGTGACATTCTTGTCGGCAAAGTCACGCCAAAAGGCGAGACGGAGCTGACACCGGAAGAACGCCTTTATCGGGCCATCTTCGGTGAAAAAGTTCGAGAGGTTCGAGATACGTCAACGCGTGTGCCGCACGGTGAGTCCGGTGTCGTTGTAGACATTAAAGTGTTTACGCGCGAAAACGACGAACAATTGAAGCACGGTGTCACGAAGCTTGTGCGCGTCTACGTCGCTCAGAAGCGGAAAGTGTCGGTCGGTGACAAAATGGCCGGACGGCACGGAAATAAAGGCGTCGTGTCCAAGATTCTGCCCGTCGAAGATATGCCGTATTTGCCAGATGGCACGCCGCTGGACATCGTATTGAACCCGCTCGGCGTTCCTTCGCGAATGAACGTCGGTCAGCTTCTCGAAGTTCACCTCGGCGCCGCCGCCAATGAACTCGGCGTCAAAATTGCGACTCCTGTTTTTGACGGCGCGAATGAAGATGACGTTGTGGAAGCGTTTAAGAAAGCCGGCATGTCGACGGATGGGAAAACGATCCTCTATGACGGCAGAACCGGTGAACCGTTTGAAAACCCTGTCACCGTAGGTGTTATGTACTATATGAAATTGTTGCACCTTGTTGACGACAAGATCCACGCGCGTTCGATTGGTCCCTATTCGCTCGTGACACAGCAGCCTCTTGGCGGAAAAGCCCAGTTTGGCGGACAGCGTTTCGGTGAAATGGAAGTTTGGGCGCTTGAAGCCTATGGCGCGGCGTACACGCTCCAAGAGATGCTGACCGTGAAATCGGACGACATCTGGGGGCGCACGAAGACTTACGAAGCCATCGTCAAGGGCGACAACATTCCCGAGCCCGGTGTGCCGGAAGCGTTCAAAGTGCTCGTCAAAGAGCTTCAGTCGCTTAGCCTTGACGTACATATTTACTCCGACGAAAATGAGGAGTTGCCGCTGCCGGAGGGAGACGATATCGATAGTGATCATGAGACGATCACCTACAGGACGCTCTCCCGCCTATTAGGCGATGACGGCATGCCGCAAAGCGTCGAAGCGGATGAGCTCGAAAGCAGCGGCTTTGTCGGCGGCACATTGGATGAGGAAGGTGCCGTCGTTCCCGATGAGGATGACGATCTTTTTGATGACGATGATTCTGTTTTCGCCGCCGACGATGACGATCCGGATGTCGACGGCAATGACGATAACGCCGAGGATGCGCCCGATGCGGAAGCTGGCGCTTCCGATGACGAAGAAGAGAACGAGTAAAGGAGGCCGTAACGAATTATGTCTGAATTAAGAAACTTTGATGCCATAGGTATCGGTCTCGCCTCTAAGGAGAAAATCCTTTCGTGGTCGAAAGCTGAGGTCAAAAAACCTGAAACGATTAACTATCGGACGCTTAAACCGGAAACTGACGGACTTTTCTGCGAAAAGATTTTCGGTCCTACGCGTGACTGGGAATGTTTCTGCGGCAAATACAAGACAAAACGCTACCGCGGCATCATCTGCGATAAGTGCGGTGTAGAGGTCACGCTGTCCAAAGTGCGACGTGAACGCATGGGGCATATTCGCCTCGCGGCGCCTGTTACGCATATTTGGTACTACCGCGGGATTCCGAGCCGTATCGGTCTGATGCTGGACATGTCGCCTCGCAACTTGGAGAAAGTCATCTATTTTGCGGCGTATATTGTGATCGATCCCGGCGAGACGAAATTCTCTAAAATGCAGATCATCAATGAGCGCGATTATCGTGAAGCATACTATAAATACGGGCGCAATGCCTTTGTCGCTAAAATGGGCGCAGAGGCAATCCGCGACTTGCTCGCTGAGATCGACGTGCCGGAACTTGCAAAGGATCTACGTGGCCAGCTTGAAAAAGCGCGCGGTCAGAAAAAAGCGCGTCTCATCAAGCGTTTGGAAGTCGTAGAAGCTTTCCGAAATTCCAGATTCCGTCCGGAATGGATGGTGCTGGAAGTCTTGCCGGTGTTGCCGCCTGAACTGCGGCCGATGGTCGAGCTTGACGGCGGACGTTTCGCGACGTCGGACCTCAATGATCTCTATCGTCGCGTGATCAACCGCAACAACCGTCTGAACAAGCTTTTGCAACTTGGCGCGCCTAACATTATCGTGCGCAACGAAAAGCGTATGCTTCAAGAGGCAGTCGACGCGCTCATCGACAACGGCCGCCGTGGCCGCCCTGTCACCGGCGCCGGCAACCGTCCGCTAAAATCGCTCTCCGATCTCCTGAAAGGAAAGCAGGGACGGTTCCGTCAGAACTTGCTGGGCAAACGTGTTGACTACTCCGGTCGTTCCGTTATCGTGGTCGGACCGGAGCTTAAAATGCACCAATGCGGACTGCCCAAAGAGATGGCGCTTGAATTGTTTAAGCCGTTTGTCATGCGCGAAATGATGCGACACGGCTATGCGCAGAATATTAAATCGGCCAGACGCCAAGTTGAACGCGGCGGGGATCTCGTGTGGGATATGCTTGACGAGGTCATCAAAGACCATCCCGTATTACTAAACCGAGCCCCGACGTTGCACCGCTTGGGGATTCAAGCGTTTGAGCCCGTCCTCGTCGAAGGGCGCGCCATTCAGTTGCATCCTCTGTCATGTACGGCGTTTAACGCGGACTTTGACGGCGACCAGATGCCGGTACACGTCCCGCTTTCTTCTGAAGCACAGGCGGAAGCTCGTTACCTGATGTTCGCTTCGAATAACCTCCTGAAGCCTCAGGATGGCAAACCTGTTACGGTGCCGACACAGGATATGGTGATAGGCTGCTATTACCTGACGATCGTGAAACCGAACCCCGATGTGCCGGAAGACGCCCCGCTGCGTGTATTCTCCTCGGTCGAAGAAGCCATCATGGCCTACGATGAGCATCAAATCACGCTCGGTCAGCCTATCCGTGTTCGCCGAGAAGTAACGCGCGACGGCAAGACATACCGAGGCATCATCGAGACTACTCTCGGACGTTGCATTTTTAACGGTGTCATTCCCCAAACGCTCGGCTTTGTCGAACGCAAGGATGGAGATACCGAAAGCCAGATCGCGCTCGAGTGCGATTTTGTCGTCGGAAAGAGAGAACTCGGTCGCATCATTGAGCGCTGTATTCATGAATGCGGAATCACCAAGACGGCAAATGTACTCGACGACATCAAGACGCTCGGTTTCCATTATTCAACGGTTGGCGGCATTTCCATCGGTATTTTCGATATGACTATTCCGGAAGAAAAAGACGCTTTGATAGAGAAAGCGGAAAAACGTGTTGAATACGTCAATGACGGATACATGATGGGTTCTTTGACTGAATCCGGTCGCTACAAGTCGGTGCTTGATATTTGGCGCGAGACGACTGATGAGATTACGGAAGCCGTCAAAAAGAGCCTTGGAAAGTACAACCCGATCCATATGATGTCGCTTTCAGGAGCACGCGGTAACATCGATCAGATTAAACAGCTTGCAGGTATGCGCGGCAATATGATCGATACTTCGGGCAAGGCGATCGAAATTCCGATCAAATCCAACTTGCGCGAAGGCATGAACGTGCTGGAATTCTTTATCTCCTCGCACGGCGCGCGCAAGACATTGTCAGACACCGCTCTGAAAACGGCGGATTCCGGTTATCTCACGCGTCGACTTGTCGATATTGCGCAGGACGTCATTATTCGCACCGAAGACTGCGGCACGGATGACTTCATTGAAGTGTCGCCCGTCGTTGTCGGCGGGAAGACAAAGCGAATTGTGGAAGGTTTGGCATCACGCATTGAAGGCCGCTATGCCGCCAAAGACATCGTTCATCCCGAAACGGGCGAAGTGCTTGTTCAAAAAGGCGAAATGATCGGCCACACGATGGCGATGAACATCGAAAGCATCGGTTTCAAAAAAGTTCCGATTCGCAGCGTTCTGACTTGTGGCTGTGACCGCGGTGTTTGCGCCAAGTGTTACGGCCAAAACCTTGCAACCGGCGAGCCTGCCGTCGTGGGAGAGGCTGTCGGGATCATGGCCGCGCAATCCATCGGTGAACCGGGAACGCAACTCACGCTGCGTACTTTCCATACGGGCGGCGTCGCCGCGGGCGGGGACATCACGATAGGTCTTCCGCGCGTTGAAGAGCTGTTTGAAGCGCGCAAGCCGAAAGGCCAAGCAGTTATTGCTGAAATCCAAGGCACCGTTTCCGTAACGGAAACCGAGAAACAACGTCAGGAAGTCATCATCATGGCGGAGGACGGCAAGAGCAAGAAATACATTGTGCCGATCTCCACGCCGTTGCTCGTAGACACCGGTGACGAAGTAGACGCCGGCGATCTGCTTACCGACGGTTCGGTCAATCCGCATGACATTATGAAGATCAAGGGCGCTTCCGGTGTTCAGAAATACATCATTTCTGAAGTCCTTAAGGTGTATAAAAACAACGGCGTCGAAATCAATGACAAACATCTGGAGATTATTGTGCGTCAGATGCTTCGCAAAGTGAAAATCGATGATCCGGGCGATACGCTCCTCATCACAGGCAGCACCGTCGATATCGCAATTCTCCGGACGGCGAATAAATGGGCAGAAAGCAAGGGCTTGAGACCGGCGAAGTCGCATCGAATCCTCTTGGGGATCACGAAAGCGTCACTCGCGACGGAGTCATTCCTGTCCGCCGCGTCATTCCAAGAGACGACACGTGTGCTTACCGATGCCGCTGTCAAGGGTAAAATCGACATGCTCGAAGGACTCAAGGAAAACGTCATTATCGGCAAATTGATTCCTGCCGGCACCGGTCTTTCTCACTATCGCAACATCAGCGCTGTCCCGGTTATTCCCGGCAACATGCCACTTCTAAATGCCACAGCCGGAGATGATCCTGCCATCAAACGGACGGAGGTCGAGCAAAAAGGCCTCGACGTCGGTTTTACACAGACAACGCGAGAATCTTTTGAGGGGTTTGTCATGGCCAAGGGCTTTTCGCCGGACCGTTTTGACAACATCTGCTCTTTTGACCTTAACTCTCTTAAAAATGAGGACCGCGACCAAGAAGATCACGATGATGATGTAGATGATATCGATCTTTCCGATTGGTTCGTCGCCCAGGACGGGACAAGCTTCGTCGACGTCCATACAGATTGATTGCAATTGTTACATCATAAAAAATGAACATCGCCTGTTCCCTATATTCGGATCAGGCGATGTTTGTTTTTTAAAAGATCTTTTTTGCAACAGAAAAACTACTTTCCTAGTGATGCGATGTAACGGCAGTAAAAATCAGCAGCACAAGAAAAGGATGTCTGCGGGATGGGTTCAATCATCGTGCTCAACGGCACGGTGACGTCCCAGTCCACTCTCACTTCTCGATCTTTGACGAGTTCCAAAAGAGCTTCTTTTGTGATGGGATAATCGACATCGCGAAGCGCTCGATGGATGTTGTGAAAGAACGCCGGATAAGACGGTTTGGTCATCATAGGTCATTCCTCCTCTTTTTCGTAAGCAGTGTACGGCGTACAATCCCCGCATCCGTCAAGATCCGGGCAGCTTGAGCCGCGATTACAGTATGAGTACATTGGATTGCTGTGGACGGCTTGCTTCCGCATCGCGTCGATGATGCCGGGATAAAGATCGGCTTTTATCAAACTGACGTTGCCGCGCCCGGCCTCTGTAATGATGTTGCCGTCAGGTCCTAGAATCATACTTCTTCCAAAGCAGGAGCGTGTTTCATTCTTTGCCATGCCGGAAGTGTTAACAGCTACGACATAGACCTGGTTGAAATAAGCGCCCGCGCGATTGGTGATTTCCCATGATTCATAGAAAGGATCCATGTAATGTGTCGGGCGAATGATTACGTTGGCGCCGCGCACTGCTGCTTCACGCCAAATTTCCGGATAATCGCCGTCGGCGCAAATGATAATACCAAGCTTAGATCCCTTAGGTCCGTCACAGACTGTGCACGATGTTCCCGGTATGGAATTTTCAAAAGGGATCCAAGGATTCATTTTGAGATAAGAATGCACGATTTCGCCGCGGTCATTGACGACGATCGTACGATTTGCGTAGCAATTCCGTGACTTATTTCCCCAGACAAGCAGACTGAAGACGCCCCACACTTCGAGCGCCTTGCAACGCTCGCAGAGCATCTCTACTTCTTCTCCGTCGATGTCGATCATGGCGTCGTGCCAGTTGACCGGAGCGAAGCCTTGTATGCAGGCTTCGGGGAAAACGACGATGTCGGTGCCCGGAAATGCGTCGACTGACTGATTGAGATAGTCCAGTACCAAGTCAAGATTTTCGCGCATCTCCTCTTTTGTCTGTGCGCCAATCGGCGCGAACTGGACACCCACAACACTTAAAACTTCTGTTGTAATTGTTCCGTTTATGGAGAACAAATTACCGATATTCATGTAAGAGCCTCCTTCGTTTTAATCGTAGCGCATACTTTTGTGTTGGAACCGGCAAACGTACACTCTACAGGTGCGAAACGCAAGTTGTTTGAATACTCGTCAAATGGATTATCGCAGCCTGATAATCTGCTAAATAACAGGAACGTGCGCTTGCCTACACTATGCCACAAAAGCCAAGCCATTCGTCTTCTGTTTGAGGTAGACGAACAGCTTGGCTAATGCGCAACTACGGGTTTATACGTATTCTGCGTTTTCCGCTACAATGTGGCGGTCATTCGGCAACAATGCGTTAAAGATAGGAACGCAAACCGCCGCAACGATGATTCCAAAAAGCGGAGGAACGCCTACATGGAAGCGATCGGTTATAAACGCAACGACCGTTCCGAGGACATACGATACTACAGGACCGACGCGAATTGCTTTAAAGCGAATGTGCTCGAGTCGCGGCAGGCTGCGTTTGTAAGTGAACAGATAATCTCCCAGCATAACGCCGCCGATCGGTGGAATGAAAATACCCAACAATACGAGGAAGTTGATAAGCTGGGCATAGATTCCCGTCATCGCCAAAACGATGGAAATAATGAGTCCGCCGATCAAGAACGGAGTCTTGTTCGGTTTATTGAACATTTCTGCGCCGGCAACACCCCAAGCGTAGGCGCCCGCGTGCGCCGTCGTCCAGATGTTCAGCGTCAAAATGATCAAAGCCAACACCGTTACAACAGCGCCCATGCTCATCATGATGACGACAAAGTCCGACTCGTTGTAGGCCAATCCGCCGACAACACCGGCTGCGAGCATGATCGTATTGCCGATCATGAATGCAACGAATCCAGACCAGAAGCCTGCGCGAGCAGATTTTGAGAATCTGGACCAGTTGCAGGCCTGCGTTCCCATCGAGGCAAACGTTCCCATGATCGCTGTCAACGCAGTTGCCACCGACATCTCTTCGGTCGGCATAACATTAAACAGCGCACTAAATCCACCTGCAGATTGTGATGCGACAATCGGGATGTAAATGACCAAAATCAGCAGCGCAGGCACGGCAACAATGGCGACCTTCTCAATCGCTTCATAGCCCCAAAGCGCCGTCACGCCGAAAACGAGTGCCCAGAACAGTGTGAACCAAATAGCATGTTGCGGCACGTTGAATGCGACCGCAAACATCTGTCCTACATATGAACTGACATAGGCGTACCAACCAATCTGTGTGCCTCCAAGCAAGAAACTCACCCACTTTGATCCGATCGTACCTAAGGTGTACCTTGAAAGCATCGCCGACGTGAGTCCTGTCTTCGCGCCAATGGCACAGTTGGCTGCGACATAGACTCCAAGAATCAGGTTGCCGACTAATGAAATCCAAATCAGATCTTTAAAGGTAAACGCCGCGGCAATCTGTGCGCCCGTGTTCATGGTCGGACTAAAGAATGTGATACCTAAAAGAACGGCAGCGACCGAGAAGAACGAGCGCCGCGCGCTTTTAGGCACATGCGTCAACGGATAATCCGGATCGATCGGTTTAGCATCAGTCTCAGGCGTTCCCTTTGCCTGTTCTGCAGATTGAACTTTCGCCGCGTCATCTACAGATGTTTCTTTTTTCTTAAGATCTTCCATAAAAACCTCCCATAATTCTCATAGTTTGGTGAATAGTTACCACAGGGTTCCCGTTTTTAAGGCGGGTGTCGACGTTGTGCCACATAGATCGTCGCGCTCCCTGATTTTTCCTAAAAGATTTCAAATGGCTTTCATCATGTAATCCATGAAACATGTTGCAAGTATATTTGCATTGTAACATTAATGGCAGAACAAAAACAATACTGTTGCGAATATTAATACTTTTCTTGTTCGTACGTCATAATCATTGTTTTATAAAGCTTTACAAGTCATTCTCTGTAATTGTCTGTCCGCCATTTCTTAAAATGTATTCAATGTAACGAAGCAATTTGTTACATTATGTAGCATTTATATAAAGTGTGATTTATCGGCATGTCATCACAGAGACGTGTTAATGATTTCTGTCATTTGATATCTGAATGTTATTGAAGGGTGCGCTTTTTGAAAGAGATAGGCGCTCTTACAGAATCAGTTTAGATCGGTTTGTAAAGGCATAAGGATAAAGAAAATGAAAAACTTGTTTTTACAGTTAAATTTTGTGCCATATAGCACACGTTTTGATTGACAATATTTTCAATAAAGCGTAAAATAAAAGTCAAAGAAAGTAAAAGTCAAACACTGTACTCTATTAGACAGAAGAAGTGAGATTTTAAAATGAGTGCTGACAGAAGGAAGATACGTCGCCCTAATAAGAGTGAACGAAGCCAAGATTACACGCATTTTGACATGCCTAGTGGACGCGACGGAAAATTCGGAGCTAACAGGATACCGCTCGCATTCACTATCATGCCCGGTGGACTACCCTCGCCTTGAAAAGCGCTGGAAGCGTGTTGTAAGTGCTGCCACACTTGATAGAAGATGATCAGCCTAGAGAAGGAAGCGAAAACGTGAAAAGTATTAGTGACAGAATCGAAGAGGTTATTCTCAACTTGATTGAAGAACAGGACGGATCGTGTCAGATCGTCAGGAATGTGATGGCAGATAAAATGAAAGTTACCCCATCACAGATCACATACGTGCTATCGACGCGTTTTACCTATGAACAGGGTTTTCTTGTTGAGAGTCGTAGAGGAGGTTCAGGGTTCGTGCGTATCAAACGCGTTCCCTACTCCGATGCCTCCGATTATTTAATGCAGATTGTACGTTCTATGCCGGAATCGCTGACCCAGCACGATCTTTATATTCTCGTTACCGGAATGAAAAACGACGACGTCGTCGCGGATGGAGTCGCTAGGATCATCATCTCGGCGCTGTCGAATCGCAGTTTAGCACGGCTCTCGAATCCATTGCGGGATGAAGTGCGGTCCGACATTTGCAAAACGATCCTGACGTGTCTTGCCGCGCAAGGAGGAAGGGCATGATTTGTCAACATTGTCATGAACGCGAAGCGCGTATTCATGTGAAGCGCGTCGTGAACGGAAAACGAGATGACATCTATCTTTGTGATCGCTGTGCCGCACAGAGAAACGTCGGCTTTACAAGCTCCAATATGCCGGGTCAGCATACGTTATGGAATGATCTTCTGGACGCGATGTTGCCGGGATCCGCGCTTTTCGGCCTGCCTTTCGCGGACGAAGAGCGCTCACCTCGCCCTCGCGGCATCGTTTGTCCCTCGTGTGGAGAGACGGAAGCGGAACTTAAAAAAACAGGGTTGCTCGGATGCCGTCATTGCTACGACACATTCGCAGAGCTTTTGACACCTGTTTTTCAGAAGGCACATGGACACACCCGTCATGTGAGCGATCGTTTTAAAGATAATCACCTGTCGATTTCGCGTGAAAAAGTGCGCTCGAGCGATCTTATCACTTCAAAGGCGAACGAGTGTGATTTGGAAATAGAGGCACCCTTCCGGTTCGTTCATGCGGGAGAACGTCGCTCGACAGGCGATAACGAGGCGATGGCCGAGATCAAGCGGCTTCGCGCGGAACTTCAGGAGGCCGTTGATGCTGAGAACTATGAGTTGGCGGCGCAGTTGCGCGATGCCATTTACGATATTGAAAAAAAAGCCGAAACAGAAAAGACGCCTAAAGAGCATACGAACAACAGTGATTTGTCGTCGGGCGACTGCGCAAAAGACGAACAAGATGACGGGTGCGAATGAGATACGACATGAACTTTGTGTGAAGCGAGATGTGAAAGATGAGTGTGAGTTGGTATTTGGAAGACGGACCGAGTGAAGACGTTGTCATCTCGACGCGTGTGCGTTTGGCACGCAATATTGACAACACACCTTTTCCTTGGCGTCTGACACCGGAGGAAAAAGACCAAGTGCGCGAACGCGTTGAAGTCGCATTCCGCGAAGTTTGTGACGCACAGGTTGAAAAACCGCTTGTCGTCGATCTGGCTAAGATGGACGATATTGCCGTCACTGCCTTGGCTGATAAACGCGTCATAAGCAGAAACATGTTGAGAAAAAGAGAAGGTGAAGCGCTCTTTCTCTTCGGTGATGAGTCGGCAGGGATTCTCGTCAACGAAGAAGATCATCTCAGGCTATTCGCTATCGGCGCAGGCCTATGTTTTGAGAAAACAGCCTATGACGTATCAAAAAACGCAGCGGCTCTGGAAGAGCGGATCCCGATGGCAAAAAGCGAGAGGCTCGGATACCTTACGAGCTGTCCGACGAATACAGGGACCGGCATGCGCGCATCGTGTATGTTGCACATTCCGGGTCTTATCAGGACGGGCATCGTCGGCGATCTTTCTCGAAAACTGGCGCGAGCAGGTTTCGCGCTTCGAGGCGCAGATGGTGAAGGCAGCGAACCCTACGCCGACATGGTTCAACTTTCCAATCAAGTCACGCTCGGCGTAACGGAAGAAAGGACGCTTCAGGACATGACACAGCTTGCCGAAAACGTCGCCTCTGAAGAACGCAAAGCCAGACAGCAACTGTATGATCGCGACCGCGTCGGCTTGGAAGACAAGATCGGCCGCGTCAAAGGGAAGATGCTTTTTGCTCGGAGGATGTCGACGGAAGAGGCGATGAAAGGGCTATCACTTCTACGTCTCGGACGCGAGCTGGAACTGCCGGACATGCCGAAATACAGAACGATTCAAGCGCTTTTCGCCAGCGTCGGAGCGGGCGCTATCCAGCAGCAAATGGGACGGCCGCTCGACGGGTGGGAGCGAGATGAAGCGCGCGCGGACATCATCCGCGAGTGTTTGAGTCAAGAGAAAATATAAGGAAGCAAACCATATTGAAATCATGCGCTAACTAGGCGTCAGTCTAAAAAGAGACTCAATCTCAGGGAGAGTATCGACTTCCTCAACTGCACGGTTCTATTATCCCATGTGGCTTATGGGATTAACAGAAAAAGCCGCTAAGGTACCAGCACTAGCTGAAATTAATATACTTAAGGAGAACAAACATATATGATGGTTAGATTTTCACAAAGGGCGGGACAGGCACTCGGCACAGCGTGGGTGACATCGCGCTCGTTTCAAACAGGATATATCGGAACGGAGCACCTGCTTTTGGGGATCACAGCCGAAGGCAGCGGGGCATGTTGCGATCTTTTAAGTCAGGCAGGTGTCGATGAGGACCTCATCAGAAAGAACCTGATCCTTCTAAACCGCAAAGAGCCTGTCGACGTTCCCGAAGCGGAAATGGCGAAACTGGACGGCAATCAGATCATTAGCCAGATGACGCCGAGAACGCGTCGGGTCCTCAATCTCGCTGCGCGCGAAGCGGCGGCTTCCGGGCCGGCGGCGATCATTGAGCCGGAACATCTTTTACTTGGGATTTTGAGGGATGGCGACAGTGTTGCTGTGCGTATCCTCAATCAAGCCGGCGTCAATATACGTGCGCTTTACCGAGAGCTTTCTAATGCTCTCGCTCAAGGCGGCACGAGCGAGTCACAAGAGGGCGGGGGTGCCTATTCATCATCTACTAAAGAGCGCGCGTCAGATAAAAACGCGTCCGGACGAGAGCCTTTGAATCGCAAAACGGACACTCCGAATTTGGATAAATTCAGTCGAGACATGACTGCGATGGCACAGGAAAACCGCTTTGACCCGATTATCGGTCGTCATGAGGAAATTCTCCGCGTTGAACAGATTCTCTGCCGACGGACGAAGAATAACCCCGTCCTGATCGGCGAGCCGGGCGTTGGGAAAACGGCCATCATAGAGGGGCTTGCCCAGAAAATCACGTCTAATCGCGTGCCGTCCATCCTACAGGGCAAACGTCTGCTGTCGCTCGACCTTTCAGGAATGGTGGCCGGATCGAAATACCGCGGCGAATTTGAGGATCGATTGAAAAAAGGTCTAGACGAAGCGATTAAAGCAGGCAACGTTGTGCTTTTCATCGATGAATTGCACACGATCGTCGGTGCCGGTGCGTCAGAAGGCGCTCTAGATGCGGCCAATATCTTAAAACCGATGCTGGCGCGCGGCGAAGTTCAAGTCATCGGTGCGACAACGATCGATGAATACCGCAAACATATTGAGAAAGACGCGGCGCTTGAACGCCGATTCATGCCGGTCATGGTCGATGAGCCGACACCGGAGGATGCGGTAGATATCCTGTTGGGTCTTCGCTCTAAATACGAGGAACATCATCGAGTCAAGATCACCGAAGAAGCGATCCAAGAAGCCGTCAAACTGTCTTCCCGCTATATCACCGATCGGTTCTTGCCGGACAAGGCGATCGATTTGATCGACGAAGCCGCGTCACGCCTAAGGCTTAATCGCACCGCCGATTCAAAGGAGCTTTATGAACTGCAGAGCGAACTTGAGAAAGTGCGAGCTGAGAAAGAAGAAGCTGTCTCCGATGAAGCTTTTGAGAAAGCGGCTGAGCTGAAGTCGAGGGAAGATGCTCTTGAAAAGAAGATTGAAGCCGGTCAAAGCGTTACAGAAGAAAAAAATCGCGACGCGTGGCCGCCGCTTACCGCGGACATGATCGCCGACATCGTATCGAGCTGGACGAATATCCCTGTAAATACGCTGACAGAAGATGACCATGAGCGGCTTCGCAACTTGGAAGACGAGCTGAAAAAACGCGTACTCGGTCAAGACGAGGCCGTGACGGCCGTCGCAAAAGCGATTCGTCGCGGGCGCCTCGGTTTGAAAGATCCGAACCGGCCGATGGGATCCTTTATTTTCCTCGGCACAACAGGTGTCGGAAAGACGGAGCTTGCCAAAGCGCTGGCGGAGGCCATGTTCGGATATGAGAATGCGCTGATCCGTGTCGATATGTCTGAATATATGGAGAAGTTCGACGTCTCGAAGCTGATCGGCTCGCCGCCAGGTTACGTCGGCTACGATGAGGGCGGTCAACTTACGGAAAAAGTGAGACGGCAGCCTTATTCCGTCGTCCTCTTCGATGAAGTTGAGAAAGCGCATCCCGACGTTTTGAACGCGCTTCTTCAGATTATGGAAGACGGCCGCTTGACCGATGGACAGGGACGGACGGTGGACTTTACGAATACCATCATCATCATGACGTCCAACATCGGCGCGCGCTTGCTTACGACGTCAGAAGGACGGCGCATCGGCTTTGGAACCGCCAATCAAATGCAGAGCGAAGAGGAAGACAACGCGATGATGTATGGCGGCAAATCTTACGATGAGGCGAAGCAGCTTGTCATGGACGAGCTCCGCCGCACTTTTGCACCTGAGTTCATCAACCGCGTCGACGGCATCATCTTCTTCCACATGTTGAGCCCGGAGACGATGCGAAAGATCGTCGACATCATGTTGAACAATTTGATCGCGCGCATTGCCGATCTCGGTATCATGACCGATGTCACGGACGAAGCGAAAGATTACTTGGCGACGCGCGGCTACAAGCCGGAGTTCGGCGCCAGACCGCTCCGCCGTCTGATTCAGTCCGAAGTCGAAGACCGGTTCTCCGAAGCGTTACTTGACGGGATCATCGAGAAAGGTGACACAGTAATCGTCGACCTTGACGTTGAAACGGATCATCTCATCGTACTCCGCAAAGCGACAGACTCGACAGGGCAAGCTAACTAATCATCCGTTTCGTTACGCGTTGTCGTTATTGCCGTTATTCAAATTTCTAAGATGTAAGTAAACGGTATTCTTTGATATACCAAGTTGTTTTGCAACAATGGCCACGGCGTCCTTGAACTGAAAGATATCCTTATCGTTCAGGATGCCGATAATGGCCTTATTGCGGTTTGATGAGAGAATAGACGGATCGTTCAGAACAGCACGTTGAGCATTGATGGTCGCGCTTTTTAACAGGTCCTGCGAACTACTGGCGAAGTTTTCGACGGGATCTGTTTTTCCGTTTTCTTCCACAAACAGACCATTGAAAAATTTGTTCATCGGAATATCCATAAAAAAATTGATACATAAAAGACCGATGATCTGCTCATTTTCGCCCGTAATGGGAAGCGTTGCCGATCTAATCGGTGCACCGCTCTTGCTGTGATTGAAATACACGAGATTTTTGTGATTATTTCCACTTCGCTTAATTTCACTCAACATGCGAAGCGCAAGGTCTGTGATAGGTGCGCCCTCTTTACGACCGGTGTAATGTCCGTTGATCACCTTGACGGCTGATGAATCGAGATCTTCTAGGCTGTGAAGCACTAATTCATAACCTTCTCCCAAAAACTGATCTAATCCTTCAAGGATTGAATAATACGATTTCAATATATGATGATCCGTTTCAGTGAGTGAAATGCCTCTTGCCATAAATGAATGCCTCTTTCTTTTTATCGCTGACTTATTTATTAGATGGATTGATTGTTTTCTCAATTAATTGTCGACATTATAGATTATTTCGTATTCAAGCGCAAAATTAGGCATTAAATAAATCATCAGAAAAAATGCGGTAATGACAATTCCAAAACAATTCTTACGACACTTTAAGTGCGTTTTGATCGGCCATCAAATCAAAGTGAACAATTATTCAAGATTATAATATTTTTATGTATCAAGCACTTGACAATAAAATAATTCATTGACTAAAATAAGATCACGTCTCCCGTGATCGGTGTCAAGACCGCGGGCGGCGCAATCTTATTTATTGATATGCGAAATGACAGCTGCGTCATTACAAGGAAAGGAAATGGATCGATGATGGAGAACGCATTGAGAAAAGTGGAAACAGACAAGGCACCCGCCGCAATTGGACCGTATTCGCAGGCTATGGTTGCCGGAAATTTTATGTTTACGTCTGGCCAGCTTCCTGTATCTCCCGAGACAGGTGAAGTGCCCACGGAATTTGAGGCTCAGGTGAAGCAGGTTTTTGAGAATCTTAGTCATGTTCTCGTTGCCGGCGGAAGTTCTTTCAATTCTGTTGTGAAGACGCTCTGCTTTTTGCAGTCCATGGACGATTTTGCGGCATTCAACGATGTGTATGCTCGTTATTTCAAGGATCATAAACCGGCGCGCTCATGTGTGGCCGTCAAAACGCTTCCGAAAAACGTGCTCTGCGAAGTTGAGGCGGTTGCACTTATTGAAACTTCAAATTGTGACTAGTGATAGGGGAGAGTTGCTACGTTGAATGACATTACCGGAAAAATGAGAAAAGCGTTTCGCGATGCCGAAGGTGGTCTGTTCGGAGATGTCGAGAAGGCTGACGTTGGCGATCAGGTCGTTGTCCTGATGAAACAGGGGTATACGCTTATGAGTTGGGCAGATGCGTTTTTTCCTGACTCAGCAACACCGGCACATGTTTCGCGCGCGACAGCGGATGTCATTCTCGAAGGGCGAGGCGCCCACTACACGGCACCGATCGGCAGTGGGTCGCTCAAAGTCAAAATCGCTAGAAAACTCAAACGAGAGAATCAGCTTGACGTGGATCCTCAGCGCAACATCCTCATCACGCCGGGATCGGATTCCGGACTTTTCTTCGCCATGATTCCGTTCGTGCAAGACGGGGATGATGTGATGATTCCCGATCCGAGTTATCCAAACAACGCGCAAAATACGCATATTCTGGGTGGCAATGTGATCGATGTTCCGCTTGATCCTGCGAAAGGATGGGCGCTTGATGTCCGAGCTTTTGAGGAACGGATTACGCCTGCAACGAAAATGGTGGTGTTGACGAATCCGAATAACCCGACAGCCAATGTGTTCCGCCGCGAAGCGCTCGAAGCTCTCGCTGAATTTATTATTCGCCATGATCTTGTTTGCGTGGTTGACCAAGCGTTTGAAGACATTATCTTCGATGATATTGAAATGGTAACCATCGCTTCTCTTCCAGGTATGTGGGAGCGCACGATCAGCGTATTCTCCTTCTCTAAGGGTATGGGGCTTTCCGGTTATCGTGTCGGCTACCTTGTCACAAACGATGTCATCATGGACAAGCTCTACGGCACGGCGGTTTCGGTCATCGGCGCTACAAATACGGCGGCACAAGCCGGAGCAGAAGCGGCGTTAGATGATCCATCTTTTTTGAATGATTATCGACGGATCCAGAAGTACCGGCGTGACTTCTGCTATAAGGCACTCCACGATATTCCCGGCGTCCGCATGTATAAAAGCGAATCCGGCATTTTGTCATGGCTCGATGTTTCGGCGTTGGGCGCTGAATCAGATGTCGTCAAACACCTGCGTGACCACGCAAAAGTACTGGTTAATGGCGGTTCAGTCTACGGGCCTTCAGGACGAGGCCACATTCGTGTTGTGCACGGCGTATTGAGTTCGGACGAAAAATTTGAAGATGCCGTGTGCCGTATGCGTAAAGCGCTTCTCGACTTGTCGAAGAATAGAAAGAGGGAGGCATCATGCTGAAATATATCGGAAAAAGAATTCTCATGATGATTCCGGTGCTTCTCGGTGTTATTATCTTTGTTTTCACCATTATGTATCTCACGCCCGGAAATCCAGCGCGCATTATGTTAGGGCCTAACGCTTCGGAAGAGGCGGTGCAGCAATTACTTGAGGAGAAGGGATTTGATCGACCGTATCTTGTGCAGCTCACTGATTATATAAAAAATATTGTCCTGCGCGGAGACTTCGGTGAGAGCTTTCAGACTGGAGAGCCGGTGCTGAAAGAAATCCTGGAGCGCTTTCCAACGACGCTGAAATTAGCGACGTTAAGCGTGACAGTTTCTCTTGTATTTGGGCTCACGTTTGGGATTATTTCGGCGACAAAACAGTACTCGATTTTGGACAAGGTCACGACTTCTTTTGCGCTTCTAGGTGTTTCGATGCCGAGCTTTTGGGCGGGGCTGATGGCGACCATTCTTTTCTCTTCCATATTAGGCTGGCTACCGGCATCTGGGTCGTACGGATGGAAATATTGGATTCTGCCGCCGCTCGTTCTGGGATTGCATTCCGCAGCATCGATCATGCGCATGACGCGCTCGTCCATGTTAGAGGTCATTCGTCAGGACTATATTCGAACGGCTCGTGCCAAAGGACAGACAGAGAGCAAAGTCATTATCATTCACGCTTTGCGCAATGCTCTGATACCGGTCGTCACAGTGGTCGGCATGCAATTCGGTATTCTTCTGGGCGGATCCATTCTGATAGAGTCCGTATTTGCATTGCCGGGTCTTGGGCGACTAATCATCGGCTCTATTGGTAAACGCGACCGCATGGTTGTCCAAGGCGGTGTTCTTTTCCTAGCTCTTGCGTTCAGTCTTGTGAATTTATTGGTCGATATTTTGTATGCCTTTATCGACCCGAGAATAAAATCACAATATCAAGCTTCAAGAAAAAGACCGAAGGAGGTGCCGAACCATGTCGAGAACAAGCTCGAAACACAAGAAAACAGCTAAAAATCAAGCTTCCGGCACCGGTTACTGGGCCAATGCCTGGTTTCGTCTGAAAAAGAACAAGGGCGCCATGATCAGTCTCGCCGTACTGATTCTCATGGTTTTGATCGCCATTTTCGCAGACATCGTTTCCCCTTACCCGTATGATTTACAAAATGCCGATCACGCTTTTCAGACGCCTTCAAAGCAACACTTGCTCGGTACCGACAATTTTGGTCGCGATATCCTTTCTCGAATCATCCATGGAGGCCGGATTTCACTTTTAGTCGGATTTTCGTCTATCATCTTTGCCATTATTCTTGGCGGTTTATTGGGCGCGCTATCCGGATACTATGCCGGAGCGGTGGACAACATCATCATGCGGTCGATGGATATCCTCATGGCCATCCCGGGCATGCTACTTGCGATTACACTGGCGGCGGCTTTTGAGCCCGGTCTTAACAATGTCATCATTGCTATCGGCGTCGCCGAAGTGCCAATTTACGCACGTGTCATTCGTTCTTCTGTTTTGACGATTAAAGGCCAAGAGTTTATTGAGGCGGCAGAGAGCATCGGCGCCTCCGATGCCCGAATCATTCTGCGTCATATTATTCCGAACTGCATGGCGCCAATCATTGTACAGGCGACGCTCGGTATGGCAGGTGCGATCCTTTCAGTAGCAGCATTAAGCTTTTTAGGACTTGGCATTCAGCCGCCTACTCCTGAATGGGGATCCATGCTGGCCAATGTGCGTCAACATTTGACAACTTATCCGCACATGGCCGTGTTTCCGGGACTTGCCATCATGATTACCATTTTTGCGCTGAACATTCTTGGCGACGGCTTGCGTGACGCGCTTGACCCGCGTCTGAAAAATTGAGGAAGGGGGAGAAGCATGAACAACAATAATCTACTTGAAATCAAAAATTTGACCATTCAGTATAAAACTGATAACGGTCTTGTCCATGCGGTGAATGATCTTTCACTGTCCCTCGAAAAAGGTGAGAGTCTCGGCCTCGTAGGCGAAACAGGTGCCGGGAAAACCACTACGGCACTCGGTATCATGAATTTGGTGCCGGATCCGCCAGGCATTATCGTTGGCGGCGAAATACAGTTTGAAGGCCGTGATTTATTAAAACTGAACAAACAGGATATGAGAAAGGTTCGTGGCGAGAAAATTTCCATGGTTTTTCAGGATCCCATGACCTCTCTGAATCCCGTGATGACGGTAGGTAAGCAAATTGCTGAAAGTATCAGTATCCATGAATCTTTATCGCGAAAAGAGGCGGAGCGGCGTGCTGTGGACGTGCTTGAAATGGTAGGAATTCCGGGCGAGCGATTCAATGAATATCCGCACCAGTTTTCTGGAGGGATGCGCCAGCGAGTCGTCATCGCGATAGCGCTTGCCTGTCGCCCTGATCTTTTGATTGCAGATGAACCTACGACGGCACTCGATGTTACAATCCAAGCGCAGGTGCTTGATCTCATTTCCAACTTGAAAAATGAGCAGCAGACTTCACTGATTCTGATTACACATGACCTTGGCGTTGTCGCCGAAATCTGTGAGAAAGTCGCAATTATGTATGCCGGTCGACTCGTCGAATACGGCACACTTGGCGACATTTACAACCATACACGTCATCCTTATTCCATCGGTCTTTTTTCATCGATTCCCAGCGTAGATGGAGATGAAAAACGTTTGACGCCCATTCCCGGGCTTATGCCGGATCCAATCAATCTTCCGGAGGGCTGCAGTTTTTGGCCTCGCTGTAATCGCGCAACCGAGGAATGTAAAAAGGCCGTTCCCGCGCTGACTGAGTCTGAGCCTGGACACTGGGTTCGTTGCTTCCACGCGGGCTTAGAGGGATCTTCCTATAAGAATGATGCCTCTAACAAAAATGAAACATCAAAGCAAGATGACACATCGAAAAAGAATGATGCTTCGAGAAAAGGTCCTCAAACTCATGCTGAATACGCCGATACTGAAAGCGCATGCAAATTTCTCGGGTCTTTGGTGTCTGAGTGAAGGAGGTTGATCTATGAGCACGTTATTGGAAGTTCGTGATCTGAAGAAATACTTCAAAACGCCGTCAGGAACCGTTCATGCGGTCGATGGTGTTAATTTCAGCATCGAGGAAGGAAAAACGCTCGGCGTCGTCGGAGAGAGCGGCTGCGGAAAAAGCACACTAGGACGTACGGTTATTCGTCTTCTTCAACCGACAGCAGGTACCATTATCTACGATGGACGCGATATTTCTTCGCCTTCAAAAGAAGAGTTAAAAGTGTTGCGCCGGGAAATGCAGATGATTTTCCAAGATCCGTTTTCCTCGTTGAATCCTCGCATGACCGTAAAAGATACCATCCTCGAACCGATGGAGATCCACCGACTTTACGATGGAGATCGCACGAAACAAAGTGAAGCAGTCCTCAACCTAATGGATACGGTCGGACTAGCTCGACGTCTCGCTAACAGTTATCCGCACGAACTAGATGGCGGCCGCCGGCAACGCATCGGTATTGCTCGAGCACTTGCCCTTGATCCGCGGTTCATCGTCTGCGACGAACCGGTAAGTGCGCTCGACGTATCGATCCAGGCGCAGATTCTCAATCTAATGCAGGATCTGCAGGAAGAAAAAAATCTGACCTACATTTTTATTACACACGATCTGTCCGTCGTTAAACATATATCCGACATAATCTGTGTCATGTACTTGGGTCAAATCGTTGAAATGTGTCCCTCAAAGACGCTTTTCAAACAGCAATATCATCCGTATTCGCAGGCGCTTTTATCCGCAATTCCCTACCCAAAAGTCGGTGTGAAGCGGAAACGCATCCTGTTGCGCGGTGAAATCTCATCGCCAATCGATCCGAAGCCGATTTGCCGGTTTGCCACGCGGTGTCCGCATGCCAAGCCGATCTGCTTTAAAGAAGAACCGACGCTCGTCCGCGTGGAAGACCAACACTACGCCGCTTGCCATCTTCAAAAAGAGAGTCAACCGTACGAACTTCCCTTTCCTGAAGATACCGTCGAGATTGAGAACAAATGACCTTTGTTCATCTGGCACGAGACTGACGCGAAACGCCACATAACTACACTGCAAGACAGTTTTTCTGAACAACTTGAAAAACTGTCCAAAGATTTACCAAGATCCTCTGCCCGTGGTGTCACAGGGACGCTCTCTTAGCGCCACGGTTAGCATAGAGAAATAAAAGAAGGAGAAGCACTATGAAAAAGAAAAAAATCAGTTTACTCGTGGTGATCGTATTGATCGTTGCGCTTTTCGTTAGCGCTTGCGGCGACGGTAAAGATAAACCACAAGCAAAAGATTCACTTGTGGTCGGTCTTACCGCAAATCCGATTACACTCGACCCGTACAACACCACCGACTCCCCTGCCGGAAAGGTCAATAAAAACATTCACGAAACGCTTGTTAAATATGACAAGGATATGAATGTAGTGCCTTGTCTGGCAGAAAGCTGGGAAATTGTGGATGATACAACCTACGTATTTAAACTTCGTAAGGGCGTGAAATTCCACAACGGTGAAGAACTGACCGCTGCTGATGTCAAATTCTCATTTGATATGCAAAAAGACAATGCGCATGCGGAATCCGTTACAGGGATGGTTGACTTTGATAACTGCAAGGTCATTGATACCTATACCTTCGAAATGAAGATGAAAGAGCCCTTTGGATCAATTTTGCAGCACTTGACCCAAGCGGTGACCTCAATTGTTCATGAAAAAACGTACACGGAAGCCGGCAAAGATTATTCTACCAATCCTGTCGGAACAGGTCCCTATAAGCTTGTCGAATGGAAACAGGATGACTTTGTTAAGCTGACTCGCAATGATGATTACTGGGGCGATAAAGCAAAAATCAAGGAGCTTGTGTTCCGCGTTATTCCGGAAAGCTCCACTAGAGCGATCGAAGTGGAAAGCGGCGGCATCGACATCGCAACGAAAGTCGCGCCGAGTGAAGTGTCTCGTTTGGAGAAAGCCGAAAGCGTTGTTGTTAACATGCAACCTTCGTTTACCACACAGTTTATCGGTTTAAACATGAACAATGAACTGCTGCAGAACATGAAGTTGCGTCAAGCCATTAACTTCGGCATTGACAAGGAAGCGATTTTGAAGCTCGCATTTCAAAATATAGGTGTCATTGCATCGGCTCCGATGAGTCCCGGACACTGGGGATATCACGACGCACTGCCTCCTTTCACCCATGATGTGGACAAAGCGAAAACTCTCCTTGCAGAGGCTGGTTATGCGGACGGGATTACCCTCACGATCACGACAGATGAAGATCAAGTTCGCCGAGACATTGCCGAGATGGTACTGTCGCAACTTGGAGAAGTTGGCATTACGGTTGAAATTAAGACGCTTGAGCGCGGTGCATTTATCGATGCGGTCATCAAAGGAACGCTTGAAATGTTTGTTCTTGGCTGGAGTGACTTTGGCACACCGGACTACGGTCTTGCTATCATCAATCCTGCGCTGAAGGGAGCGGGCGGCAACATGGCATTCTATGACAATGCTGAAGTTGAGGAGTTGTTGAAAAAAGCACAGGCTTCGACCGACGATGCCGAGCGTATGAAAATGTACAAAAAAGCTCAGGAAATCAGCTGGAATGAATCACCGTATGTCTTCCTGCAGCATGACACCGAAGTCACGGTTTACAGCAAAAATCTGAAGGGCTTCAACATTAATGCCGGTGGTGATTCCGATTATGCTGCTATGTTCTTCGAGTAAGTTGAAGCAAATGATGACTCCGTTCAAGCACTAACGTGCGAACGGAATCATCATAGACTATAAGACAAGATGGATGTGCTTGCCATGTGCGAGGTGAGTCTTCATCGAAACACCGTTCTGTGTCCTTTACTTTAGAGGGCACAGAGCGGATCCAATAGCCGTTTAAATCGACGAAAAGAGAATAATGACGATGAAAAAGCCGACCATTAACCAAATGAAGCACAAGCTTGAAAAGGCGGGACTTTATCCTTTGAAAAAACAAGCGGAGACATCAGTTCGAGTGCTTGAAAAACGCCTCAATACATTGCTTCCGATCGCCATGAATGAAGCAGATATTGACTGCTGGATTGTTATTTCCCGCGAATACTGTGAAGATCCGGTCTTTCGTTCTCTTGTTGCCTGGGATATGCCCAGTGCGCGTCGAATGAATGCCCTCATTTTTCTAAAAGAAGGAAAATACAGTGTGCGCCGTTTTGGGATTGGCGGTCTTTCGGCAGTTACACAGCCCTTTTATGAGCAAGTTCCTTTTGAATATGGATCAGAGTTGCAAGCGTTGATGAATCTTCTTGAACAGCATCAGCCTAAGCGCATTGCGGTCAACATATCCGAAAACCTTGCGATGGCGGATGGTTTAACGTCATGGTTAAATCAAGCTCTTTGCGAGCATCTGTTGCCGGGTCAATGCCTTTGCAGCGCTGAGGAAATGGTTGTCGGTTATATGCAGCGCTTGACCGATTTTGAACAGGAGCTGTTGCGAACCGTCGTTGACGTGACACACGATATCATTGACATGGCGTTCAGCAACGAAGCGATTGTGCCAAGTAAAACAACAACGACCGATTTGGAATGGCTAATGCGCGATACCATTGCTGATCTTGATGCTTTTTTCTGGTTTGGTCCGGATATCGATCTGCAACGCCGCGGTTCGAATGTCAGTCGCATGTTTAACGAAGTCATTGAGAAGGGAGATCTTCTCCATTGTGATGTCGGGTTTCGCCCTGCGTTCCTTTATCTTCATTCCGATGTCCAGCGTCTTTGCTATGTGCTTCGAGATGGAGAGGAAGAGGCGCCCGAAGGTGTTAGGCAAGTGCTTCACATCGGCAATCGGTTTCAGGACATTGTCATGTCGCATATCTCTGAAAATTGCACCGGCAATGACGTTTTTCTGCGCTCGATCCACCAAGCAAAAGAGGAAGACATCGTTCCCATGTTGTACACACATCCGCTCGGAACTTACGGTCATGGCGCCGGCCCTGTTTTTGGACAATACGGTCAACAGGAACCTATTCCGGGGCGCGGCGAATACAAAGTTCGGAACAGCACGTGTTATGCTCTAGAACTTAACATCCTCGCACCCATCCCTGAGTGGGATGATCAGCACGTTTTTGCTTATCTGGAGGAAGACATTCTCTTCCGCAACGGTGTCGCCAGTTATCTTTCCGGACGCCAAACAGAACTTTTGTTGGTCTAGTGACGATTTTTTGCCAACGATCAGAGATAGCATCGAAACCAAGATTTTTGTACGATCGTCCTCGATGAGCGCCGATAGATTTTCGAAGTCGGTGTCTCTGTCCCTTAATTCATGCGGAATGCGCCGGAGCATGTCGTCCATTCGGTTGCGACCAATGATGTCTTCAAGTTCGAAAAAAATCATCGATACGAAAGAGTGCAATATCGCCTCAAAAAAGCCGACAGTAATCGTCGGGTTGTAACCTCTGTAAATTCCGTCGATCTTATCAAGATTCTTTATGAAAGTTCCTTGACAGTCCCCAAGGTTGTAATTTTACTTCGCCATGGCAGTAAACATGATATGATAGGTTTCAACGCGGATATCTCTGATATATTTGGCGCGATCGAAATGCCCGATTGATATATTGTGTTAAAAAAGGAAGGGGAAAGACAGTGGCGCAGATTTTATTAGGGAAAGCTGTAGCGGATGCTCGCTCAGAGGATCTTATTGGGCGTGTGGAAGTGCTGAAGGAAAAAGGGATCGATCCAAAACTTGTGATTGTGCGTGTTGGCGAGAAACCGGAGGATCTTTCATATGAGCGCGGCGCGTTGAATCGTGCCCGGCGCATCGGTGTGGAGACTGACGTAAGGGTATTTCAAGAGAACGTCTCGACGGGCGAAGTGCTTGATGCGATAGCGGCAATCAACGAGGATCCGAAGATCCACGGATGTCTAGTTTTCCGCCCCCTTCCTAAAACCGTTGATGAGCGCGTCATCTGTGAATCACTTGCGCCGGAGAAGGACGTTGACGGTATAGGCTCCGCGTCGATGGCGCATGTTTTCATGAATCAAGGAAGCGGATTTGCTCCTTGTACGGCCGAAGCCGTGCTTGCTATGCTAAAGCATTACAAGATCCCGATGAGCGGGTCGCGTGTTACCGTCATCGGCAGAAGTCTTGTCATCGGGAAGCCCGTGTCGATGATGCTTTTAAATGAAAACGCAACGGTGACGATATGCCACACGAGGACACGTGATCTTGCCGCCGCGGCGCGCGAAGCCGATATTATCGTCGCTTGTGCGGGGAAAGCCGGTATGGTGGGTAAGGATTTTGTTCGCGAAGACCAGACGGTCATCGATGTCGGCATCAACGTCAATGACGAGGGGAAATTAGTAGGCGATGTCGATTTTGATTCTGTGGAACCGATCGTTGCCAACATCACTCCAACACCACGCGGAGTCGGTTCGGTCACGACGACGATGTTGATGCAGCACGTTGTAGAAGCAGCGGAGATGATTTGACGGGAACGTTCAGCTTTTCGTATAATCAAAACGTTATGCCTTATTTTGACAGGAACACAGAAGTAAGACCGATCAAACGGTAAATATAATCACGAATTCTTTGGAGAGAGAACATGAAACGAACGTATCAACCAAAACGTCGCAAACGCTCACGCGTATACGGATTCCGTAAAAGAATGGCGACAAGGCAGGGAAGACAGATTTTAAAACGCAGAAGGATTAAAGGCCGCAAGAGACTTACGTGGTAATCGTCGGGGGCGGATGATGACGCGCGCCGGAAGATTGACAAATAACCGCGATTTTACACGCGTATACCGGAAAGGAACATGGAAGCGCGGTCGCTTTATCGGCCTACATTTTTTAAAACACCGAGGACGATATGCCTCAGGCTCGGCTCGTGTTGGTTTCACAGTGAACCGTTCGCTAAAAAACGCGGTCGAGCGCAATCGCATGAAACGCCTGCTTCGCGAGGCCTTTCGTTTGTCACAACTTATCATCATGCCCGGTGTCGATATGGTGGTGAGCGGCCGCTGGAAGAAGGAGAGCGAGCCTCGGTTACCAGATCTCATCGATGAGCTTCAGAAGCTGATCACGGAGGCCGGGATCGGCAGTATCGCGTCACCTTGCGAGAAGAACATATCGGAAAACAATCTTGATTGACTGAAGATTCTTTGGAAAACAACGTGCTCAAGGAAAAAGCAGATTTGCAAGAAGATGCAAAAGACAAAACGAATGTTCCGCGCCGTTCGGTGCCGGCTTCGTTGATGCTGGGCGCCATTCGTGTGTATCAGCGTCAATTGTCGCCGAATCATTTGCCTTGTTGCCGTTTTTCACCGACCTGTTCCACGTATGCGATGGAGGCGATACAGCGTTTCGGCGCATTTCGCGGAGGGCTGCTCGCGTTGTGGCGTCTGTTGCGCTGCAATCCGTTTGCTCGTGGCGGTTATGACCCCGTGCCGACAATGTGGCCGACGTGGCGCAAGGATGTTCATCTTTCCGGGAACAGAAAGAGCGGATAACGCGCGAATCTTAGGAGTGCGGTTTTCGCAAGGCATAAACCGTGACATCATAGACGCGACGTTTAGAACAGCAGGAATAATACTTCCGAATTATCAGAAACCTTATTTTCTTGCTCAAAAAAACAGGACAATCGCAAAAAAGCGGATCAGTAGAATTTACTGAAACCTGTGCAACTGACATACTGAAAGAGAGATAAAAGCGATGAATTTTATACCGGTGCAACTAGGACTACTGGATCCACTTTACAAATTGTTCGGCTGGATTCTCGGCGTGCTTTACTCATGGATCGGCAGTTATGGCCTCGTCATTATCCTTTTCACTGTAGGTATCCGGCTGTTGCTGATGCCTTTGGCGCTGAAGTCGCAGCGCGGTTCGCTTCGTCAGCAATTGCTCGTCGATGAAGTCAACGATATCAAACGCCATTACGGGAATGATCAGCAGCGCATCACAGAAATGACGCAACAGCTTTATAAGGAGAACGGCATCTCGATGACCTCAGGCTGCCTTCCCATGGTGCTTCAGCTGCTCCTGATCTGGCCTGTATTTTATCTTTTCCGTTCACCGCTTCGCTGGATCACCAACGTATCTGTCCAAAATCTGAGAAACATCGCGGGGCTTATGCAGACGCACGGCCTGATGACTCAAGCGGAAGTCAACAACGTTGCTTTGATGGATATCCCCGTGCTTGCCGGACTTCGCGACTCGGGTGCCGTACTTGAACAGTCCGTTTCCAATGGGTGGATCACCCTCGATAAATTGATCAACACAAACTTTCTCGGCATGGATCTTGCCCGCACACCTTCATGGAAACCGACGGATTGGTTCGGTGCAAACTGGCGTGTTGAGTTGCCCCTTGTCATTCTCATCCTAATTACAATGATCACTTATTTCATTCAGATGAAAGTCATGCGCAACAGCCGCCCGCGTCCAGAGAAAACAAAGGAAGAAAAAAGAAGAGACAAAGCCAATCCGGCAAAACGCGGTCAAGAGCCTGAAGCAGGCTCCGGTATGCTGAAATCGATGAACTATATCATGCCTGTTTTCATGCTGTTCACGATGTTCCGCATGCCCGCCGCCATGTGCGTTTTCTGGTTTGCCCAAAACATCGTTTACCTCGCACAGTCGCTGATTGGCTACAAATACTACATCAAGCCGCTTCGACTGTCGTATGAACTTGATCAGGCTCAATATGATCGATCCCGCCCCGCCGAAGTTGCCGACGACAGCCGTTCCACAAAGAATCGTAAAAAAGGCAAAAAGAAACGCGAGAAGCGATCCTTGATGTCGGTGATTCGCGGCGACGGTCCTCGCGAGTAATTCGGTCGTCAAAGAAGGAGATTTTTTCACATGGATCATGTGGTCGAAACGACAGGAAAAACCGTAGATCAGGCCGTAGAGAAGGCCTTAGAAGAATTAGACATTTCCTTAACGGATGCGCTGATAGAAATCCTCGATGAAGGGGACAAAGGCGGTATTTTCGGATTTGGCCGCCAACCGGCACGTGTGCGCGTCACCGATATAAGCGGCGACGAAGAAAGGTGCCGTGAACGCGTGCGCCGCCGCGCGACTCTCGAAGACGGACGCCACGAAGACGTCAACGATGATGACGACGACGCCGGCGATGATACTGAGGCGTGGAAAATGCCCGCTGAGGAGCGAAGTTTAGATGCCGCGGAAAATGCGGCGTTAGATTACGTTGAGGCGATTCTATCCGGCATAGGTATTCACGGCCGGTTGGAGTCCTACATCGATGAAGAAGGCAGCTTGGAAATCGATATTTCCGGCAACGACTGCGGTGTTGCGATCGGCCGCCACGGAGAAACCCTCGATGCTATTCAATATTTAACTAATATTGTTGCCAATCGTTGGATGGACGATTTCCTTCGCGTGATCGTTGATGTCTCCGGTTATCGCCATCGCCGTGAACAGCGTTTGAGTCGTATCGCCAACAAGACAGCGGAACGCGTACTCGCGACCGGTCGCGAATCGAAGCTCAAGCCCATGACTCCGGCCGAGCGGCGCGTTATCCATATGACGTTGCGTGATGTCGAAGGTATATCCACCTACAGCGAAGGAGCCGATCCTAGGCGCTATGTTGTGATCGCGCCTTCAGTCGGTGTTGAATTTATTAACGACTGATCCACCGCGATTGATCCGTTGAAAGACATACGGCGCTAGGTCTGAGATTAAGACGCAAAAACGCACATCCGGATGCGGAAGCCGTATCCGGATCTTTGATTGTATTAAATAAAGAAAGGACGATGAGCGATGAATCCCGATCAAGATACGATAGCGGCTTTTTCGACACCGCCTGGCGAGAGCGGGATTGCCGTCATGCGCCTTTCCGGTCCCGACGCTGCGGCCATATGTGATCGGCTTTTTGTCCCGGTCTCAAACACGTTTCCTAAACCCTCTCAAATGAAGGGTTATACGCTTGCGCCCGGCACGTGGGCAGGGATTGACGATGTCGTGCTTTCGTGTTTTCGTGCGCCTTGTTCGTATACGGGAGAAGACGTATACGAAATCTCTTGTCACGGAGGAAAGGCTATCCGCGAAGGCGTCCTTGCGAGCGCTCTCTCTGCAGGCGCACGCGCTGCAGGCCCCGGCGAATACAGCCGTCGCGCTTTTCTAAACGGAAAATTGGACCTCGCATCGGCAGAAGCAGTAATGGATCTCATTGAGGCACAGGCAGAGAAACAGGCAAAAGCGGCCTATCGCCAGTTAAAGGGCGATCTGTCGAATGCCGTGCGTATTCGCGCCGATCAACTCTACGCCATACTTGCCCATTTGGAAATGTTGCTGGACTGGGATGAGGAGGAAGAACGCGATGAAGATCGCATCACTATCACGTCAGATTTGAAGGAGGCGGAATCGGCTCTGCAACATCTGGTCTCGACGTTTCGAAGCGGTCGTGTCGTTCGCGAAGGTCTCCATGTCGTCATCGCCGGAAATCCCAACGTTGGAAAATCATCTCTTCTCAATGCGCTGTCAGGTCGCTCCCGCGCCATTGTCAGCGATATTCCCGGCACAACACGCGACACGGTAGACATCGATGTGACGTTGGACGGTTACCTTTTGCATCTCACCGATACGGCCGGTTTTTCATGCGAAACAGACGACCCCATCGAGCTTGAAGGGATCATCCGTGCCGGCGACGCTCTCAACGAAGCGGATATCGTCCTCTGGGTGCTCTCACCGCCGCTGCCAACTCACCAAGACCGCCGTCACCAAGAAGAGCGCATTAAAGCGCTCGTCGCGCAAGGCATTCCGGTACTTTTGATTCTTGGAAAAGATGATCTCAGACCGACCCTGTCTTCCGACGATGATCCTGTGCTCTACGCCGCCGAACGCTTCCCCGATTTTCCGATGCTGGCGTGGTCATATAAAGACCCGGAAGCCCTTATTCGACTGAAGGAAAAACTGGTGGCCTTTATTGAAAAGGGAGAATTAGATTCAAGCCCTGATCTGCCGATGGCGGGCGCACCGGAAGATCAATGTCTTGACGCAAAAAAGATTGAGACGGGCGCCGCGGCAGGAGATGACTTCTTGCGAACGGCGACAGATGCCAACCAAACTGTAGCTGTTGTATCGGAAAGGCGCCTATATCTCGACGAAAATGTAGGTTTTTTAGACGAGACGACAGAAAAAGAGCTCTTACGGGAGGCAGGCGGCACAGCAAAAAGAGATCTCTTACAAGATGCGAGTTCCGGTCGATCGACGGGAAGTGAAGTTTTGATCACGCATGAGCGCCATAAAGCGGCTGTAGATCGCGCGCTTGATCTCACTAGTCAGGCAGTAAGCGATCTTGAGCGAGGGCTTTCGTTCGACTTAGTGGCGATCACCGTGCGCGAAGCCATCTCGGAACTGTCGCTGATCACAGGCGACGATGTTTCCGAAACGCTGATCGAGACAATTTTTAGTCGCTTTTGTATCGGAAAATAACGAGTGTGTCAGTTGATTGCAATTGCAGTAATATAGCTTGATCCTTATTATTTTAAGTAACGGGCTTATCAGGTGAGAACGCTTGCAATATGACTCGATCTGTCTATCTTTGTAATAGAAACAGGCGAAAAACGAATAGATCCGATTGATTATTTCAGGTGGGGAGTAAAACATGCCTTCTTTAGCTGAAGCCATGCAACAAAAACATGCTTTTCTTGCAGGAGAGGCAGATATCATCGTGGTCGGCGCAGGCCATGCGGGATGCGAGGCGGCGCTTGCGGCCGCGCGCTTGGGCTGCCGTGTCATCCTATTTACGATGACGCTCGACAGTCTTGCCAATTTACCGTGCAATCCGAACATCGGCGGCACGGCTAAGGGACAGATGGTTCGGGAAATTGACGCGTTGGGAGGCGAGATGGGGCGCCTTGCCGATGAACACATGATTCAGTTCCGCATGCTCAACGCGAGCAAAGGCCCGGCGGTGAAGTCGCCTCGCGCGCAGATTGATCGCACGGGCTATCAGCGTGGGATGAAACAGGTGCTCGAGTCGGAACCGAATATCCGGCTCATTCAGCAGGAAATCGTCGGCCTTCTCGTGGACAACGGTGCCGTCGAAGGTGTCATTGCGGCAACAGGCTCTCTTTACCGCGCATCTCGCGTCATCCTTTGTCCGGGCACTTTTATGGACGCTGAGGTCATCATCGGCGAATCCGTTTGTTCGTCTGGACCCGATCAACTCGCGCCGTCGTGCGGTCTTGGGGACGCGCTGAAAGCGCTCGGTCTTCCGACGACGCGTTTCAAGACAGGCACACCGGGACGTTTCCATTTCAGAAGTCTTGATACCGACGTAATGGAATTGCAGCATGCCGACGCCGTTCCGCGGCCTTTTTCATTCGACAACGAGGACGATCCCTCATGGCAGCCGTTGGCAGAGAAACCGTGCTACATTACGTGGACGACGCCGGCTACGAAAAAACTCATTGAAGACAATCTTGATCGCTCACCGCTCTATTCCGGTGTCATCAAAGGCATTGGCCCGAGGTATTGTCCTTCCATCGAAGACAAAATGGTTAAATTTCCTGATCATGAGCGTCACCACGTTTTTCTTGAGCCGACGGGCCTTGATACGGCGGAAATGTATGCGTCAGGTTTGTCTTCTTCCATGCCGGAAGATGTACAGGCCGGCATTTATAAGACTGTACCGGGAATGGAGCACGTGGAAGTGATGCGCCCTGCTTATGCCATCGAGTATCTATTAGTCGACCCGACGTCGCTCACACTCGCTCTTGAGACGAAAGCTGTCCACGGTCTTTATCTTGCGGGACAGATTAACGGCTCTTCCGGTTACGAAGAAGCTGCCGCGCAGGGACTCATGGCAGGCATCAATGCTGTTCGCAGTCTCCGCGGCGAATCTCCCATTATTATCGATCGCTCGCAAGCTTATATCGGTGTCCTCATCGACGATCTTGTTACGAAGGGAACGAGTGAGCCGTACCGCCTGATGACATCGCGCGCCGAGTATCGTCTGCTTCTTCGCCAAGACAACGCCGACGCCCGCCTGACCCCGCTCGGTCATGAAATAGGACTCATTTCAGACGATCGCTGGCATCGCTTTCTTGAAAAACAAAGTGCCATCGAAAAAGAAAAAAATCGTTTGAAATCAGTGCGTGTTCCGAAAGATGCTCTCTCCGACCGCGTGCTGGAAGAAGCGGGGAGCACTCCTCTGAAATACTCCGTCAACCTCTTGTCTCTCATGAAGCGCCCCGAATTGAATTATGACAAATTGGCTTTACTGGATCCCGATCGCCCCGACCTTGCCGCTTCCGTCCGCGAATGCGTTGAAGTCGACATCCGCTATGAAGGGTACATCAGGCTCGAACAGGAGCGCGTCGATCGCTTTCGCAAACTCGAACGACGGCTAATACCACAAGATATCGACTACAAAAAAATTCGCGGCATCCGGCTTGAAGCGCGTCAAAAACTTGACGCGCGCCGTCCCGTTTCCATCGGTCAAGCAGGTCGTATTTCCGGCGTTTCTCCGGCTGATATTCAGGTGCTTCTCGTCTGGCTGGAGCAGCACCATCGCCAGATGAGCGCAACGTAAAGTGAGAACCTCCCGATGGATATCTCCGATGCTGAAAAAATTGCAGAGTCTGAAAGATTGAGTTGTTCTGATGACTCCTCCACTACATTAAAAGTGACAGGGTATGAAAGGGTAGCCTGTCTCGTGGAACCTCTTATTGTAAAAAAAGTTGAAGAGTGTGGAGGATCGGGTCGTTTTATGGATCGTTCCCTTATTGAAGAAGCAGCTGAACGAGTCGGTATTTTCCCAACGTCTGATCTGCTTGAAAAAACGAAACGTTTTATTGATGTTCTTCTTGAGGCCAATCAGTTCGTCAACCTTACTGCTATTACCGAGCCTGCGGCCATCGCGACCCGTCATCTTCAGGACAGTTGGACACCTGCGCGCTTCATCGCCGAAGGCGCCTCTGTCATCGATGTCGGAACAGGTGCCGGATTTCCCGGCATACCGCTTCGCATCGCGCGACCGGATCTAAATATGACCTTGATCGATGCCTCAGCTAAGCGCGTCCATTTTCTGGAACGTGTCATTCAAAAGATTTTCGCGGAAGAATTATCAAGCCTTCAGGAAAACATGATGAAACAAGGTGATCTCGATGACATAGACTTTTCCGTTGCGGCCTCAAGTCATCTTTCAACATGTTCTCAGATATCCGCAGAAACATCTCATCCTTCATTCATATCATCGCCTATTCCTCGTGTGATTCATGGCCGCGCGGAGGAGCTGGGACGTGATCCCGACCACCGAGAAAAATACGATGTCGCGATCGCGCGTGCTGTGACAGCGTTGCCCGTTTTAGCGGAATATTGCCTTCCCTTCGTTCAGTTAGGCGGCCTTTTTATCGCCATGAAGGGGCTCGACGACGAGACCGAAGAAGCTGAACGCGCGATTCATTTACTTGGCGGTGTGGTTGAAGAAGTTTACCGATATAAGCTCCCTGAGATCGAAGCGTCGTTCTCCCTTGTCATCGTTCGAAAAAAAACGGCAACGTCACTGCGATATCCACGGCGCATGGCCGCAATCAAGCGCCGTCCGCTTTAATACTTCATTCGTATATTTTCTTACTCCGTCTTGTTTTACTTTGAGGTGTAAATCAATTTTAATCCGACAGGTTTTGCATCAAGAAAGGTTCCGTTTCTTGTCTAAGATCCGTGATCCCTGTGAGGATGTCAAAATAATACTAAAAGTGGAAAACGTAATGATTAACGAAGGAAAAGAGTTTCCACTAAATATTACACAAGTACACAACGCTTAAGTTGAAGCAAAATTCAACCGAACAGAATCTCAAAATATTACCGAATGAAAAAGTAAAAAACAACCGAATAAGAATTGAAAATATGACCGATTCATGTTATTTCTACCTTGAGAAAAGATATCAAAGAA
>JAAZKK010000125.1 GCA_012799825.1 Clostridiaceae bacterium
AGAAATCTACGCCGCTGTACCTGTGGACGGTAAGCTGCGGCTGGCCATAGGTGGCGTCTACTCATATTATGAGTTTGCCTGGCCGCTAAGCGACCGGTTAACCGACAGTAAATGGCGTGAACTGTTAAATGCCGGTGAGACGCCGCCGCAACCTAACTGGACAGAGGCTTTCATTGCCCCATGAAATCATTAAAGCTGCCGCTGGCAGTAGCCATTCTTGTTTCTTTCGTTTTTCTGGGCCAACTAACCGCCAAAAGCGCACAACCGACGAACGATTTTGCAGCTTTCAAGAACAAAATGTTGGCTCTGCCGGCTAGGCAAGAATCCTTGGCTCGCATTGCTATGGGCAGCATTATGCCCCTGGTAGCCATAAACAACCATCGGCAACTGGACGGGGAACTTTCAGCGGTTACCACAACTGACGACCCCAGGCCCGGCCTGGGATTTAAGCTGGTCAAGACCCAATATGGCGACTTAAATAACGATGGCACGGTAGAAAAGTATTTTTTGCAGGATGGCAAGCTGCTGATCAGCGTTGCCGGCGTAACCATCTGGAAATCACCGGACGATTGGTGGGTGGGTAGTTTCGTGTTAGGTGATGCCAACAACGACGGTCTACCTAATCTAAACCTGTCGGTATGGAAGGCGGGAAGTTTCGGTCCCTGCAAGCCTCTTTGGGTTGAATAAGAAGACCGGAGCATCAAGAACCACCTGTTCATTTTCAAACTGGTAGGCAACGTTGTTAAACCTGTATGGCAGTCTTCCAATCTTGATCGGCCTAACTTGCAACTATGGCTTGGTGATGCAAACGGCGACGGTGACAATGAATTGGTTACCCTGGAAGGGGATTATGCCAACTACCAGCATAGGCAGATCGGTATCTGGAAATGGAACAGCTGGGGATTTTCCCGTTTGCGATAATATCCGCAGCTAACTTGCATCCTGTAAACTATGCACATAAGATCCTTCGCTTCGCTCAGGATGACAGGCGAAATAATATATTCAGGATGGCAAAATTAAGTATAGTCTTATGTCCTACCGGGATGCTTGGTAGAACTTAATAAGGTATTTGAAGAGCTAGAAACTATGGCTTACTGGTTGCGAAAATAACAACTAGCAGCTCGTTTCGTACTCTGTCTAATAAAGATGCAAAAACAAGGGAGCCTCATCAGAGACCCCCTTATCATCGTCTATTCTGTCATTGTCCTTCTCTAAAAGCACACAATTATACCGTTCTCATGGTGGCTTCCTATTATTGATAATTGATAATACATCTTTAGAACGATAGTTTTCACAGGATAACCTTCTTCAAAAATAACGCCTACGCGATGTTATTAACATCAGTTTTCCTAGGTTCCCAGGCACCGTCCACTCACTTGGCGTACCAGAAGCTAACAATCAATGGAATTCCCTTTAGTCGTGTTCATCGCTACCACTGTAACAACATGAATCAAAGTAGAGAGGATTAACATATTTACCGCAGGGGTAGTATTCTCCCATAACTTCCGGTGGAACAATTTGAC
>JAAZKK010000057.1 GCA_012799825.1 Clostridiaceae bacterium
ACGTGGCCGGCGATGTGCCGGACAATGGCGGCCATGGCGGAATTGGCATACGCGCACGTTTGAGGGGCGTGTGGGAGACCGTACGAGTTCAAGTCTCGTTGGCCGCACCAGTTAGCCTTGCGACGACGCCAATGATTCGTTGCAAGGCTTTTATATTGCTTCGCACAAGGCACCGGTTAAACCGCTGAGTTTACCTGTTATTCAAGTATGGAAGACGATAAAGTCCTTACCGGCTTGAATTGACGTTGGCATCGAAATACCGACGAAGGATCGCTATATTATGAGTTCCTATGAATCTTACGCACTACACGGCATTGAACGTGACATTTTTCTTCAATCTGAGGACGCTATGGCATTGAGTGCGCCTATTTTTGAGCGCATCAAAGCCGTCAAGGAGAGAAGACAGTTAGAGGTTATTCGCGCTTTTCAGGATGCTCATATTTCAGAAAGTAGCTTCTTATCTAAAACGGGTTATGGCTATGACGACATCGGGCGTGACCGCACGGAGCGCGTGTTTGCTCAAGTCTTTGGAACGGAAGATGCTCTTGTGCGCATTCAATTTTCTTCAGGCACACACGTGCTGGCGACGTGTCTTCGCGGACTGCTATCTCCGGGTGACGATCTTCTGATCGTGACCGGCACACCCTATGACACGATCATTCCTACGATCGGTATGATTGAAGATATCTCCGATCAGGAGGGGAAAGGTGACGTCGTCTTGTCGCCGACATCGCTTACAGCGCGCGGTGTCACAGCGCGAAAAATTAACTTGCTTTCGGACGGCAAACCGGATCTAGTCGCTATTGCCGACGCGCTTAAGCCTGCTACACGCGTCGTCTATATTCAGAAATCGCGCGGTTATTCGGAACGGCGGACGCTCCTGTCAGAGGACATCGGCGCTATTGCACAAGCCGTTCGACATGCCGGATCAGAAGCCGTGATCTTTGTTGACAACTGTTACGGAGAGTTTGTTGAAGAAGAGGAACCTACAGCCTGCGGTGCGGACGTTATCGCCGGTTCTTTGATCAAAAATCCCGGCGCCGGCATAGCGCCCACCGGCGGCTACATTGTCGGCAGGCGCGATCTCTTGGAGACGATCTCTGATGTCATGACCGCCGTCGGGGTCGGCCGTGAGATCGGACCACAACTCGGTTATTCGCGGAATATCCTTCAGGGCATCTTTTTAGCGCCTTCAGTAACGGCAGCAAGCCTTATGGGCGCTGTCCACGCAGCCGCTTTTTTTGGATCAGCCGGTTATCCTGTTTTCCCTCGATACGATGATCCGCGCGGTGACGTTGTTCAGGTGATTCGAGTGGGATCTTCCGAACACCTTTCATTGTTCTGCAGCGCCATTCAACATGCGTCGCCGGTGGATGCTTTTGTGAAACCCGTTCCTTCGCCGATGCCCGGATACGATTGTGATATCATCATGGCATCCGGCTCATTTATTCAAGGTTCGACAATTGAACTCTCTGCGGATGGGCCTTTAAGACCGCCCTATAACGCCTATGTGCAAGGCGGGCTTGTTTTTGAAAGTGCGCGCCTCGGTGCGATGAACGCGATGCAGGCGCTCAAAAAAACGTCTGATGACGATTATAGTTCATCTCGGTAAATGCGATGACAACACAACAACAGGTCAAAGATGAGTTTTCTTTGCAGCGTTCGCTCCAACAACGAAAACGCCGCATTCGCCTGTTCGCGATCATAACACTGGTGGTTCTCGCGCTCATTTTTTCGATCTGGACGTTGTCGCTCGTTTTTTATCCGAAGAAGGAAACACCGCGCATGTCCTTCTTTCGGCGTGAATGGGTTATGGAATCGGTGTCATGCCACATAGCGCGGATTGATAACGGTTCAGAGATAAAAGCATCGAAAAGCGGCATTTTAGTACCATTTGTCCGCGAAAGACAGAGTGTTGCCGCAGGCGATTTAATCGGTTTGATAGCTCCTGAATCTCTCAGCAGCCAGATCGACGCCTATCGCCAAGCGCGTGATCAAGTCGATCAGGCGTCATATATTGCCAGTGAAATTGGTAACCGTAAAAAGACCGGAGTGCCAATGTTGCCCGGAGACAGCCTCATGCGTGCGGCATATCGCGATCTCACAAAGACTCATAGAAGAGGTAAGCTCTACACATATCAGGATGCTCTTAGCGGACTTGACAAGGCATACAATCGATCTGTTCTCGAATACATTTCTACCGGCACACCAAATGAATCGGTCACCGCATTGGAACGAATGTGTACAGACATGGAGGCGACACTTCAAAGAAGCGTCAATCCTGATGCGCTGCTTTTTGCAGAGCAGGCGGGCGTAGTCCAATTTGAATTCGTTCCGGACACTTACGACTGGGATGACAACGACTGGCTTCGATGCGCTGATCCCGCGGCGCAGATCGAAAAGATCGTATCAAATTCAAAATACGCTGTAAGTTCGGCCTATCAAAGCGTCGCTAAAGGTGCGTCAATCGGTTCAATCGATGACTTTGGCAGCGGACGTTTTACGGCGCTGATCACCGATCCCGTTGACGTAGTATTAAAACGTAAAGCCGACGACCTGATGGCGCTTTACATTCCGGAGACGGACACGTTGCTTCAGAATCTTCGTATTATAAAAGCCGAAAAGAATAAGGAACGGGCGCAGTTTATACTTACCTATTCATCGACTCAAGCTCCGATGATGTGTCTTGCCAACACAGAGGCGCAGCTTGTTTTATCCCGTGCGCGAGGGTGGGTCGTGCCGATTCGAAGTCTGTTCAACCTGTCTTACGAACAAAGGGAAGGTATTGATGTCCTGATCAATCCTACTTCGACAGAAGATGATGGCGTCGATCCGGAGATAAAGTCGACAAAAAACGGAGCAATCGCAACGACAACGACAGATGCCATCGCCGATGCCGATACGACCGTCGCTCATGAGAATCCGACGAATCTTTCGAAGGGAGAATCGATCGAGAAAAGCGTCAATGAACCGATTGATCCCTATACAGTACAATCGGGCGAATATTATGGACTTAAAATGATTTCAGGCGGACGTGTCTATTCTATACGTGTGCGCGTCGTCGCCTCAGACGGCCATTTTGCTGTCATCGAATCAATCGAACCTACAGAAAGCGCGCTTCCTTTACCGGATGAACGTTCGCTTT
This sequence comes from Clostridiaceae bacterium, assembly GCA_012799825.1. Taxonomy (GTDB): domain Bacteria; phylum Bacillota; class Clostridia; order Saccharofermentanales; family DTU023; genus UBA4923. The sequence continues at coordinate 3,146 of JAAZKK010000057.1, forward strand.
ATGTCGTAAATCCTTGGACGATAGAAGAAGGGGAGTTAATCGGTTGATCAGTATCGGTTGCCTAGTCAACAGGATAACGACACTGTTATTTCTTCAAAAATCGAAGGCGCAGGGCTTATATCGAGAAGACTCATCGCTATAAACGCGATCTTAAAAATTTTAATTAACTAATGGGGGAAGAAGGTTGTCAAATGTCTATCCTAACGGATGATCGAAAAAAAGAATTGAAAACGAACTACCACCTTTTAAAAAAGCGTATCGCCGAAGCGGAAAAAAGCGCAGGCCGTCTTCCGAACAGTGTTCGAATTGTGGCCGTGTCTAAAAATTTTCCTGCAAGTGATGTCGAGCTGTTAAATGAGATAGGGCATACATTATTTGGTGAAAATCGCGTGCAGGAACTGGTGGCCAAGGCAGAAGAAGTTGCACGTCTCGGTTTAGCGATCGACTGGCACATGATCGGAACTTTACAGACGAATAAAGTCAAAGATGTCATAGGACGTGTCTCTTTGATCGAGTCTGCTGACCGTATCCGTGTACTAAACACAATAGAAAGACATGCGAAGGCATTATCGCTCACACAAGAAGTCCTCATTCAAGTTAATGTCTCCGGGGAGGCGACAAAGAGCGGCTTTACATTAAAAGATGCAGAGGACGTTGTGCTTCAAGCCGACAGATGGCCTCACGTTCGCATTCGTGGGCTCATGACCATGGCGCCTTACGAAGAGAATCCTGAGAAAACGCGTCCTATTTTTGCGGCATTGCGCGAACTTTTAGATACTCTGAAGAAAAAAACGGGACGTGAAGATTTGAATGAACTATCCATGGGCATGACAAATGATTATATTGAGGCCATCAAAGAAGGTTCAACCATCGTACGCGTCGGAAGCGCCATTTTCGGTACAAGAACGTACACGTAAATTATTGTTTGCGATTATGGTATTCCGACGATTCATCTTCAGTTCGAGAAAACCTTAATGAACGATGGCGATTGTTCTTTTCTGAAAATGGATAATTTCTAAAATGAATTGAATAGCTTCCAACTGAGTTGATAAACAAGAAAAACCAACGTCGCCTGATATACAGGAATTATGACATCTCAATGACAAAGGTGTTCCTGCATTGATTGGAACGCTCAATGTATATATAATAAAAAGTTGTATAGAGTTCTCGTAATTTTTATGAGATTTACTAAAAAACACAGTATTAATATTGACAAAAGACTCGATGACGAATGAATTATTTCTCGGCGATGAGTGCATGACGGTTTTTCATTTGAATTAACGTGAGCGAAAAGGAGTGTAAGCGAACCATGGGTAATTTTCTTAATAAGCTTTTCGGCAAAACGGAAGACCTCTATGACGACTATGATGATGACAGCTATGATGATGACGATTACGGTTCTACATTGCAGGACGATCGTGTAGAGGATCTTTCCCGCGGTTCTTCGTCGCGGTCTGACAGACCGAGGCGCCCACATGATCGAACTGTCGCTTTTCCGGGGAGTCGACAGCCGCAAAAAACCGGACATGAAGTCATACTATCTGACGCAACGAGCATCGACGATGCGTGGTCTATTTGCGATCATGTTAAGGCGGGACGCACGGTCATTTGCAATACAGAGCGGCTTACTCCAGAGATTCGCACACGTTTCCAAGATGTCGTTTCAGGATCGGCCTACGCCATTGGCGGAATATTGCAGGCGGTCTCACAATTCATATTCATCTTCGCGCCGTCTAATGCGATTATTCAATACGATGAGGGCCGTGAACTCTTTCAATCCATACCGCGCGAGATGTCGCGCGATTATACCTACGACAACGTCTACAGTGAGCCCGGAACGTCACGCTTCATGCGCTGACGGTCATACGCTTGACAATCTGACTCACGTTGTTTAGTGGCTTTCGTGTGTCGCGGTTAATGGTTATTTGGAGACATCGTTCTATGTTCGATCTACATGAGGCTCAGAAAAATGACAACGGCGTCATCATTGGCCTTGACGTCGGCGGCAGCAATACGAAGATTATCGGTTTTCATAAAGCGAAGTTGCTTTTGGAAACACAAGTACAAGCGAGCGATCCCATGGCATCGGCATACGGTGCGATCGGAAAGTTTTTGTCGATCAACAGTCTTTCGTTAGAGGATGTCACATCCATCAATACGACGGGCGTTGGCGCGTCTTATCTTTCCGGTTCATTTTTTAATTGTGATACACGCAAGGCACCGGAATTTGATTCCGTCGGTCTCGGTGGCCTCTACACGGCGGGTGTGAAACGCGCCGTTGTTGTCAGCATAGGTACCGGCACGTCCATTGTTTTTGCGGACGGTTCCGCTATTCAGCACATCATCGGTTCCGGTGTGGGCGGCGGCACAATCGTTGGGCTTTCACGTATTATGTTGGGAATGCGCGATATTTCAAGTATTTGCCAGATGGCCGAAGATGGTGAGCTTCGAAAGATTGATCTTACCGTCGGCGATCTTTCGCGCACAGAGCTGCCCGGCCTTTCCATGGATGTGACCGCTTCCAATTTTGGAAAAGTAGACGACCTTGCGACACAGAATGATTTGGCGCTGGGCATTTTGAATCTTGTTTTTCAGTCGATCGGCACAGCGTCGGTGCTTGTATCGCGCCTTGTCAAAACAAATGAAATTGTTTTCACCGGCAATTTGCTCCGAATGTCCAAGGGGCGTGAGATCCTCGCTCGCTTCTCAGACCTATACAATGTGAAAATAATCATTCCTGATCACGCTGAGTTTGCGACCGCTATCGGCGCCGCGCTTTACGGCGCAATGCTCGCACATCCGTGATGCAGTGACTTGACGAACAACTCATTCTCTTTTATAATCCGTATTGCTAAGAAGAAGTTCCGCTTCTCACCTCAAGCTAACGTGAAGAGGTTGACATCCAAAGCCTTCGCGATGTGTCGTGTTGATTTGTGAGAGCGGACTCAGGCCGCTTTTTTTTGTTGCCTGTAAAAAGGAGGTTCGATATCAGACAGTCAAACCGATCACATATGATCAACGAGGAGATTAGGTTCCAGAGCGTCCGCTTAGTGGACCAAGACGGAACGATGATTGGAGTCGTGCCGACGGACGAAGCACAACAGCAGGCGTACGACGCCGGGTTGGACTTGGTGCTCGTGTCCTCATCGCCGAAGAATCCGGTCTGCAAGATCATGGATTACGGCAAGTTCACATTCGAGCAGGACAAGAGGAAACGCGAAGCCAGAAAAAGACAGAAAACCGTCAACCTCAAGGAAGTGCAACTGAAATTAACGACGGAAGAGCACGATTTCGACGTAAAAGTGCGCAATGCGCGTCGATTCCTTGAAGACGGCGACCGTGTCCGTGTGGTCATTCGGTTCCGTGGACGTGAAATGGCGCACACTGATCAAGGTTTTGATGTTATGGAAGATTTTTTCGAAGCAGTGTCCGATTTGGCTGTCATGGATCGAGCACCTTTGAAAGAGGGTCGCAATATGGTGATATTCCTAGCGCCTCAAAAAGACTAATTGTGCGACGATAACATCGAACTTTAAAACGATAAATGAACGTGACCGATCGCCAACGCCGGCATCATCTGTTTGCGCCGGACGTAAGACGATCGTTAGTGTATTGATCGCGCATGAGGTAAGACCTATGAGTCATGCGCGATGACGTGAGTTTAGAACAAGGAAGGGAGAGCATAAGTATGCCTAAACAGAAAACACACAGTGCTTCGAAGAAAAGATATAAGGTGACAGGGACGGGTAAATACCTTCGTTCTCAAGCCTATACGAGCCATATTATGACTAAGAAATCACCAAAACGTAAGCGCAAATTACGCAAAACGATGCTGGTTTCTAAACAGGATGCGAAACGGCTTCGCAAGTTGCTTCCTTATAAGTAATATGGCTTCATTGGATAACGGGAGGACAAGATCATGTCAAGAACAAAAAGAGGAACGGTATTACGCCGTCGTCATAAACGTGTATTAAAACAGACAAAAGGTTATTTCGGCAACAAAAGCACACAGTTCCGTGTCGCCCATCAGGCGCTGATGAAGTCGGGACAGTACGCTTACAACGATCGCCGCAGAAAAAAGAGAGATTTCCGTCGTCTCTGGATCGCACGGATCAACGCGGCAGCACGCGCCAACGGAATGAGCTACAGCCGTTTCATCAACGGGCTGAGTCTGGCCGGCGTTGAACTGAATCGCAAAGTGCTTGCCGATATCGCCGTCAACGACAAGGACGGATTCGCATCACTTGTGGATATTTCTAAGAATGCACTGACCGCTACAGTGTAAGCGAATTACTAAAGGGGATAGACTGCAAGAGCTGGCGTGATGCTCACACGGATGTTATCCGCCTTCAGTGTCTATCAGCTTTTGAAAATCGAACTTATAAATCGATATGCCGCTTTTTATGATTAAACGATCGTAAAGGGCGGCTTTTTTATCCCAATAATTAATTAGCTGTCACTGCTTTTCGAGAATCAGACATTAAATTGACAATTCGGGCGATACGACACCAACAGACTACAAGTCTTGTAATTTGTGTGGGAGCCGGCCCGGCTGCCGCTGTTTCTTCGGTACTCGGTAATACACTTCATGGTAAATCCCGACTTAATGACTTATGGAGCATAAAAAGGTTCTCTAAAGATACTCTTAAAGTTCGAAAATAATTAAATGGATAAAATCTTCGCCTGTTGAATATCAATTTCGTCGATTCTTTTTGTCATATCGAGACATTCAAATAGATCATCATCGAGGACTTGACCGTTTCGGTAGACGATCGCGCGATTTTGCCTTCCGGAAATAAAACATTCCACAGCTTTAATCCCCATCATCGAAGCAATATATCGATCAAAGTACGTCGGCGCACCGCCTCTTTGCAAATAACCGAGTACTGTCGCTCTGGCTTCAATCTGTGTTTTGTCTTCTATATAGTTGGCAACGTCAATTGAGCTTTCAACAGCACCTTCCGCAACAATGACAATATAATGATTCTTTCCTCTGTTTCTGGCAGAAAGAATTTTTCCTAATACGTCCCGTTCATAATCAACCGGATGTTCCGGGATTAAAATGATTTCAGCACCGGTAGCAATTCCGACATGTAATGCAAGATAACCGGATTCCCTGCCCATCACTTCTATGACGGAGCAGCGTTCATGCGAAGAGGCCGTATCTTTTAATTTATCAACAGCTACAATGGCTGTGTTCAGAGCCGTATCGAAACCGATGGTATATTCGGTGCAACCGATATCATTATCGATCGTTGCCGGAATAAAAACAACCGGAACACCGGCTCTTGCCAAAGCGACAGCACCTTTCATGGTACCGTCACCTCCGCAGGCGACAATGCCGTCCAAATCGAAGACTTCTGTCATCTTTGCTGCTTGCTGCAGGCCTTTTTCTGTTGTAAAGTGCTCGCTTCGTGCTGTGTTGAGGAAAGTTCCTCCCTGGCTCAATTTTCCGGATACGTAACGAGCATTCAGTTCTACGACTTCGCCCTTACAAAGACCGTGGTATCCTCGTCTGATTCCCATAACTTGTAAGCCGGAATTGATGCCGGATCTTGTTACGGCGCGAATGACACCATTCATCCCGGGAGCATCGCCTCCGCTGGTCAGTATGCCGATTCTATTACCTTGTCGATCGTCCATGTTGTTTCTCCTTAAACAAACATTAC
>JAAZKK010000026.1 GCA_012799825.1 Clostridiaceae bacterium
GAGGGATAAACTTGACGGAGATTCGTGTAAAAGAGAATGAATCCCTGGACAGTGCATTGAGACGTTTTAAGCGTTCCTGCGCTCGTTCGGGCGTGCTTGCTGAAGTCAGGAAGCGTGAACACTACGAAAAACCGAGTGTCAAACGCAAGAGAAAAGCGGAAGCCGCCAGAAAGCGCAAGCGCTGATCTTTCAACCTCAGATCTAAAAATAGACCTCATGGCTTTTCTTACTAAAGAAGCGATGAGGTTTTTTTGAGCACATTTAGTGTATTCTGTATGCCATGGACGATAAACGAGACGCAATTGAACCGAAACTACGCCATAAACTGATTCGTTGGCTGGCAGCTCCTTCCTGGAAGATCCGGTCAACTGAATCTGATGAATCGACCGATATCGATATTTTGGAGCGTGTACTTGCAGCGCGCGGATTGGATACCGCGCGAAGTCGTGATGCCTTTTTTAATGCGACGATCGAAGATATGCCGAATCCATTCCTTTTCAAGGACATGAAGCGCGCGACATCGGTCATCTTGGGCGTTATGCGTGAGAAGTCGCCGCGCATCCTCATTTTCGGCGACTACGACGCTGACGGACTGACGGCATCCGCTCTTGTTGCGCGCTGGTTCCACGCCCACGGCATACATCCCGATATTCTGATTCCGGATCGCATAGACGACGGGTACGGGCTGTCGTCCGCGCTCGTGGAAGAGATGCTTCTCCATCGTCCCGATCTTGTCGTGACCGTAGATACGGGCACCACGTCATCGGATCTTGTCGCCTTGATGGTGGAAGAAGGCGTGCAGGTCGTCGTGACGGATCACCATGTAGCGACGCTTCCTTTTGATCGAAATATCGCCTCGTTGATCAATCCTTCTGCCGAAGATGAAACATATCCGTATCGCGGCCTAAGTGGCGCCGGAGTGGCGTTTATATTGACGCAGGCGCTCGATCTGGCGATTGGAGAGCGAACACCCGGGCGCGATCTGCTCTCAATTCTTGCCGCTGTCGGTACGGTCGCTGATGTGATGCCGTTGACCGGTGTCAATCGTATTCTCGTTCGACATGGTTTAGAACGCTTTGACACCGACGCGCCGGCAGGTCTTACAGCGCTTTATTCCATGTCGCGCCGAAGAGATAATCTTGCAATCTCGTCGCGCGATATTGCGTTTTCCATAGCTCCTCGCCTCAATGCCGCCGGGCGCATGGGCGATGTGCGGCTTGCACTCGATTTGCTTCTCGAAGACGATGTGGAGCGCGCCACTTTCTTGGCGTTGCAGCTCGACGAGCTCAATCAGGAACGTCGGCGAGTCGAGGGCGATGTTTTCGATGAGGCGCTGAAAATGGTGACGCGCGCATGGGGTGATGAAACTCCGGTCATCGCGATCGCGCGGGGAAAGGATTGGCACCCCGGAGTTCTCGGTATTGTGAGTTCGCGTTTAGCGGAACATCTTCGCGTGCCGGCTATTACGTTGAGAGAAGAGGATGGCGTTTTGACGGGGTCGGCGCGATCTTTCGGATCGATCAACCTGATCCGCGCTCTCGAAGCGGCGAGCGAATACCTTGATCGTTATGGTGGACATAGCGGCGCGGCAGGTCTCCAGCTGGAGGTCGATCAATTCGATGCCTTTAGTCAAGCGATGGTCTCGTACATGCGCTCAATTCCCGAAGAAGAACGCGACGAAACGTATGAAGCCGATACCAATATTCCAGCTTTAGCGATCGACGGTGATTTGGTGGATCGACTGGCGCTTTTGGAACCGACCGGGCATGATTTCGGCAAAGCCGTTTTTCTTATCCGTCGATTTATTATAGAGGATACGAGTCGCGTTGGAGACGGGCGCCATTTTAAAATGCGCTTGATGAGAGAGGACGCGTCCATGCAATCTTTTGATGCCATCCTTTTTCATGGGGGAGACGAAGCTTTCTTCTATGACACGGGCGATGTCGTCGATATATTAGCGACTCCTGAATGGAACGTTTGGCAGGGTAAAGCAACGATTCAACTCACCACAGAGGCGATACGCCCATCGTCCGATGAAGAAGAAGATTTTCTCGCCTTTGACAGGTTGAAGCGTTTTATTGAAGCGCCGTCGAATGAAGATCTTGCGATGCGTGTGATCATGACGCCCATGCATTTTACGGCTATATGGATGTTTTTGGCGCAACTCGGAGCAGATGGAAATGGTCAGATTGTTTTCTCACCCAGCCGTTTGGCGTGGGTTGTGTCTCATCGTTACAATGTTGAAGTAGATGCTTTCGCCGTGTTGGCAATGCTTCGTATTTTTTCAGATGTCGGCCTCTGTCGACTCGAAAGGACGGAGAAGAATTTTATCGTGTTTAACCCTGAAGAGCCGAAGAGCGGCCGGCCAAGCCTTACATCATCGCCTCTTTGGACGACTCTTTCCCGTTATGGTTTGTTAAATGACAAGATCTGAGGCAGGATGGGTATCGGTTGTCACGTGTTTCTTTATAGCATCATATGGTCAAGGCTTGTCATGATATATAATAGAAGTCCATACGAGGAATCAAGAAAGGAATTGAATTATAGTACATGGCTCAGCGGCAGTCTAAAAAATCGGTACGTCATGCAAGCAAGGAGAAATCTGCAAATGACGTCGAGCCTGTCATTTATACAAAGGAGCAGCGTGAGCGCCTAGAGCAGGCGGACGAGGAAGCGCGACAGCTGATCGAGGAATGGAAAAAGCTGGCACACAAGGACGAGGCGCCGCTTATCGAAAAGGCGTATAAAATCGCGCGAGAGGCTCACTACAATCAATTCCGCGCCACAGGGGAACCCTATATCGTCCACCCGTTGGCAGCCACGAAGATTCTGATCGACATCGGTATCGTAGACGAAGATACCATTGCGGCCGCTCTGTTGCACGACACGGTCGAAGACACGTCTGTGACACTCGACGACCTTGTCGAAGAGTGCGGTCAGGACGTCGCTGATCTTGTAGATGGCGTCACGAAACTGTCACGTATCTCATATTCTTCACAAGAAGAAAAGCAAGCTCAGAATTACCGCAAGATGTTTCTCGCGATGGCAAAGGACATCCGCGTGGTCATCATCAAACTCGCTGACCGGCTTCACAACATGCGGACGATCGACCATATGGATCCGGATAAGCAGATCGAGACGGCACGCGAGACCCTTGATATTTATGCGCCTTTAGCTGCACGACTCGGCATACATCGTATTAAATGGGAAATCGAAGATCTCAGTCTTCGCTACCTTGATCCGGATGCCTATTATGAACTTGTCGGTATGTTGTCACAGCGTAGAGCCGACCGTGAAAAGCATCTCAATGAAATCATCGAGTTGTTGAAAGAGAAAGTTGCGGCGATGGGGATTAAGGCGGACATTGAGGGCCGTCCGAAGCATTTTTACAGCATCTACCGAAAAATGCGCTCCCAACAAAAAGAAATATACGAAATATACGATTTATTCGCGTCGCGCGTCATTGTGTCGACGGTAAGCGACTGTTACGCTGTGCTTGGGCTGGTACACGAACTTTTCAAACCTATTCCCGGTCGATTCAAAGACTACATCGCCGTTCCCAAAAGCAACGGTTATCAGTCCTTGCATACCACCGTCATCGGCAATAACGGCATTCCCTTCGAAGTGCAGATACGTACGGAAGAAATGCACCGCACGGCAGAATACGGTATTGCTGCACACTGGCGTTACAAAGAGGGTATCTCCGACAAAAAACAGCATGACCTCGATGTACGCCTGTCCTGGTTGCGTCAGCTGCTCGAGTGGCAGAGCGATATGAGTGATGCGAAGCAGTATGTAGACTCGCTTAAGGAAGGCCTGATACCGGATGAAGTTTTCGTCTTCACACCGATGGGCGAAGTGATCGCGTTGCCTATGGGCGCTGTGCCGGTCGATTTTGCCTACCATATTCACAGCGATATCGGCAACTCCATGTATGGCGCCAAGATAAACGGGCATATGGTGCCTCTGACCTATGAACTCAACAACGGCGACATTGTAGAGATTTTGACGTCCGATAAAGTGCGCGGCCCTTCACGCGACTGGCTCGGCTTTGTCAAGAGCAGCACTGCCCGCAATAAAATATCGACGTGGTTCAGACGGGAACGCCGCGATGAAAACATCATCCGTGGCAGGGAACTTCTTGAACGCGAGATAAAAAGTAGCGGTTTTCAGCCGACAGATCTCATGAAACCGGAATTTTTCGAGCCGCTGTTGAAGCGTTATTCTATGCACAAGATGGACGATCTTCTTGCCGGAGTCGGATACGGCGGATTTGCTCCGGGGCGCATTGTTCCGCGCTTGCGTGACGCATGGTTGAAGACTCTGCCGCAAGAGGACGTCTTTAAACTCGGTTATCGCATCACAAAATCAGGCCAAATCATAAAAAATACAGGTCAAATGCTTGTCACTGAAGCGCTGATGGCCGATCAAACAGGCGAAGAAATAAAAAAGAAGAAAAAGAAGAAAAAGACCGGTGACATTCCCGTTGTCGTGAAAGGCATCGACAATGCTTTGGTGAAAATATCACGTTGCTGCAATCCGGTGCCCGGCGACCAAATCATCGGTTACATTACACGCGGTTCGGGAGTCGCTGTTCACCGGATCGATTGTCCGAATATCCGGCGTATTCTTACTGAATTCGACAGCACGCCGGAAGATGCGGAGCGTGCTGCCCGCTTGATTGACGTTGTCTGGACGACGGAAACGAGCACGAAGCGTCGCACCTATCCTGTTGATATGCAAATTATCGCGCGAGATCGCCCTAATCTTCTTGCTGAGATTTCTGCTGCGATCGCCGAGGAAGGTGTTTCTGTTCAATCGGCGCGCATCCAATCGGCTCGGGACATCAGCGCGAGTTTGCGTCTTATCGTTGAAATCTCAGATCAGTCGCAGTATGACCGATTGGTCGGCAGAGTGAAGGCAATCGACGGTGTCGTGCGTGTTACGCGCGGCCACAATCCGTTATAGTTTTTAAATGACTGTGACGGACGTCATCACGAGCGGTCGGCGGCGTGTGCGGTCAAAGAGCACTTTTTGGACTTCTTTGCTGACGCTGTCCGGCGTCATTGTCTTGTCAAGCGGCTTTTTCTTTTTGAAGAGCTGTTCTGCCATGTCTTCGACTGTATCCTGACAAGTTGAAATCATCTTTTTCATGTCACTTTGATAGATGACACCGCTCGCCTTAATGATTGGCGCGCCGTACAGTCGGTTCGACAAGCGGTCGATGACGAGCATGACCGAAATCACTCCGTCATTGGCGAGCCGGAGGCGATCACTCAGAACGAGTTCATCGACATCGCCCATGCCTGATCCGTCAATCAGAACACCGGCGGCTTCCGTATAGCCGGCAAATTCCATACCGTCTTCTGAAAACTCCAGAATGTCGCCATTTTGCAAAATCGCGATATGATCGTCAGGGATGCCCATGAGACTTGCCAGCTCAGCGTGCTGGTAAAGCATACGGTATTCGCCATGCGCCGGTATGAAATAGGTCGGTCTCGTCAGTGTGAGTATCAGTTTAAGCTCGTCTTGGCACGCGTGACCGGACGCGTGAACAGCAGAAAGTGTTTTATAGATGACATTGGCGCCGCGCATGAAGAGCTCGTTGATGACATTGTAAATGGCGGCCTCGTTGCCGGGGATCATGCTAGACGACAGAATGACTGTGTCGCCCGGAATGATCTCGGTCAACTTATGTTCGGAGAATGCAAGACGTGTCAGTGCCGACATCGGCTCTCCCTGACTTCCGGTTGCGAGAATGACGATTTTTTCAGGCGGGTACTGGTCGAGTTCATTCACTTGAATGATCGTATTGGGTTGATACGTCAAATAATCAAGTTTGTTGGCGGCTTCAAAAACATTTTGAATGCTTCTTCCCAGTATAAGAACTTTGCGACCGAAGCGTTCTGCTGTGGAGATAACTTGCTGCAGACGAAAGACATTGGACGAAAAAGTCGCCACGATGACACGTCCCGTAACCCGGTGGAAAATGTCTTCAAACGTTTTGCCGACTTCAAGTTCTGAAAGACTCGTTCCCGGCTCCTCGACGTTGGTGCTTTCGGAAATTAACGCCAGCACGCCCTCGTTGCCAAGCGCGGCGATTTTACCAAGATCTGCGGGAGGCACGCCGGATGTCGGTGTGTAATCGATTTTGAAGTCGCCTGTGTAGAAAATGATGCCGACCGGTGTGTGAATTGCGATGGAAACGGCGTCCGCGATCGAATGATTGACGTGGATAAAATCAAAAGTGAATGGACCTATCGTCAGCGATTCTCCGGCGCGCACGACTTGCAATTTATTGCTCTTCATCTTGGGACGGAAATCATCGAGTTTCAGCTCGATCAATTTCATTGTCAGCGGTGTTGCATAAACGGGGACGTCAAACTCTTGGAGAAACCAGGGAATCGCTCCGATATGGTCCTCGTGGCCGTGGGTGATGACTAAACCGTGGATTTTCTCTTTATTTTCACGAAGGTACGTGAAGTCAGGTATGATCGTGTCCACGCCGGGCATGTTGTCGTCGGGGAAGGCGATGCCGCAGTCGATGATGATGAGATCATTGCCGTATTCGAAGACGGTCATGTTTTTCCCGACTTCGCGCAAACCGCCGAGCGGAATCATGCGCAGTGTCGGAGCATGAGCCTTCTTGTCATTTTTCTTTTTAGGGGTGCTGTCATGCGACTGTTTGGGTCGAAGAACGGCACGCGGGGCTAGGTCGTCTTCCATTGTATCGCGTTGTGATTTGTCTGATTTTTGATATTGACTCATATAAACTCCTGAATGTGTGTTTTTGATCGCGCCAAAAATGACGCTTATGGTTTTCAATAAAAATAGGGTCTAAAAATGTTTCGCGCGCTCGCCGCCGATCAGTTTCGGGCGGTACATGAGCGCAGTAAGATGGGCTTGACCGATCGTTTTTACTTTAAGGCGCAGCGGGCGCTGGACAAAGCGGATATGCATACCGATGGATGTGTCACCGATGTCAAGTCCCATGGTGGCCTCTAAGTGTTCGACGAGGACGGGATCTCGGAAGCGGTTGTAGGCGGCCAAGGCGCAGGCTCCGCCGGCGTGGAGCGCAGGGACGGCGTTGACCTCTTCTAAGCGTTCGCGACGCATGACATCGCGTTCTACAACGAGCGCACGGTTTAGATGTTCACAGCACTGAACAGCGAGATGAAATCCGTGTTCCTGCACGATAGGAAGGAGTGTGTCGATGACTAATTCGCCAGTCGCCATACTTGAGCCTTGGCCGATTCGGATGCCAAGAATTTCGCTCGTGCTGCATCCGAGGACAAAAAAATCGCCTTCCCGCGAGAAGACGGCTTCAGTAATCAATTCTTCACAAGCGCTCTCTAGCGCCTGCCGAATCGCGTCTTCATCGTATTTTTCATTCAATTTGATCGTATTGTCCATAGCGTTCATGACATCCTTTCATCAATAATTTTATAAAGCTTTAAGACGCGGTCTTAATGATCATCAGAGAGTATATCCAAGTGATTGAGGACGAACTGGGATACGATGCTCGTTATCTCGTTCGGTGTTTCCTTGTAGCCATGGAGCATCCACTCCTGCACGATGCCGCGGATTCCGTTGACGACAAAAATATAGAAATATTCGAGTTCAACACGCGTCAGATCCGGACGCAGTTCCTCCATACGCTCCAAAACAGCGTCATGTCCGCGCTCGACCGTTCGCTGAAAAAAATGGCTTTCAGGATTTCGTAAAAGGACGGAGCAGAATTTCGGATTGTCATAGAAAAATTGGAATGCTTCAATGAGTGTGGGAAGCCATTTCTGTCCCTTTTTATCGGTTCCGACGTATAAAATATCGAACTCGTCGGAGACAATTCGGTTGATGATGTCTTCATATTGCACGACAACTTCATCCTCAATAGACTGAAACAGATCGCCGATGTTTTGATAGTGAAGATAGAACGTCGTTCGACTGACGTTGGCACGATCCGTCAATTCTTGGATTGTGATATCCGCTAACGATTTTTCTAAAAGAAGGTCGACGAGGCTTCTTTGAAGTGACATTGCTGTACGTCGGCTTCTTCGGTCGCCTTTGCTTTTCTGTGTTGAGAGATTGTCATTTGATAGCGAATCATCGCCGTTTTTTGCATTGTACTGAAGGTCATCTTTGTTGTTTGTCATAAGTGGCCTGTTTTCTTTCATAATAGTAAATATATTTTAACAGTCTTATGGATGCTTTGGGCGACATACGCGTCTTTAACTTACCTAAAAGCGATCTATCACTGAGAAAAATATTCTGAACTTTTGTGAGTTTGTGTGACAATCTTAACATAAACACGACACTTTGTCGCTTTTTGTTAATTATACGACAAATGATGATTATTCGTTATTTGCATATCGTGATCACACTTCTCTATAATGACGTAGAATGTCTGATATCACTATCTAAACGTGCTTTTTGAACCAGCTCGGAAGAAGTATATTTAAAAACATCGGGATCGTATACCCGTGGAAAGAGCTCAATAAATTGATGAAAAAACTGGCCAACCTCATCGTTAAAGGACGCATCGTCATTGTTATCGCTTTTGCCGTTCTTTCCATTCTTTGTGGTTATCTTGCTACTAAGGTCAAGATCAATTACGATTTGGCGTCTTATCTTCCGAAGGACGCTCGATCGACCATCGCGATCGACAAGGTAATGGATGAGTATACCGATAACATTCCCAATCTTGAAGTCGGCATACCTTGCGATACGGTGACGGATGCCCTGAATTACAAGAAAGAGCTTCAGTCGCTTGAACATGTTCACAGTGTGCTTTGGCTCGATGATCAGGTCGATATCGGCGTACCTCTTGCACTTTCAGATCAGAAGCTTGTCGACGGTTTTTATAAAGAAGGCATGGCGCTTTTTCAAGTGACGGTGGATACCAGTGAAGATGTGCCGGAACTTGAGTTTCTCACGAAATTGTATGACACGATCGGCGACGATGC
>JAAZKK010000006.1 GCA_012799825.1 Clostridiaceae bacterium
CTACTCTCCTACTTCAAAGTGCAAGGGTTTCAACGCTTTTATGCCTTTTCTCTTGCACCTATTGTACCTAATATGACCCTGTAATGCTCTGATTTCAGACCTTTGAAAATCGTTCAGTGACCCCTACATAACAACATAAACTGAATCGCCGTCTACTTGCCCATTTTCTATGATTGAGGAAAAAAAGGATGAACTAGGAAAGAGAGGTTCAACTTGGCACAAATTATTTGTACTAAAAATGAGTGCCGAACAAGTAATCATGTCTAGGCGAACAACCTTTGTCTAAGAAAATAATTTGATTTCTGATTAATCGCCAAGCGACGAAAGATGACCTCAAAAAACACAGAAAAAACACAAACCCAGAACGTAAAAAACAAATCAGCTTCCTATACTGAGTTTACAGGGTTAGCTCTACACGAAAAGACTTGAAAATAGAAGATTTAGAAGACATCAAATCAAGAAGAGAAAAATGCTGTTCAATGGTCTTTCGTAATCAATGCATAAACAAAAGCGTTGGCAAAACAAACCTGAAGAGAAAAGAGAGAGCTTCTTTTCTTCAAAACAATAATACAAGAGAGGTATAAAAAATGAAGAAGAAATCTGTTCTAGTATTGTCATCGGTTCTGGCATTGTTCTTGGCTTTCACAATCTTCACCGCAGACGCAGATGCGCTTTCACGGCGGGGTAACGACAAGATGGCTAAAGGTCAGACAGAAAGAGTACGCACGAGTCAAGCAGCACAAAATGACGACAATGCAACTCGCAATGTAAACAGCAAAGCACGTGCGAGGAAGAGAGTATTCATCAACGCTGAGACGGCAATGGCGAGCACTCATTGCGTTCGTATGGGATATGCCGGTTCAAAAGATGTACAAAACAGAGGATTTCGCAATCGTACCGACTGCACACAGGATCCGGAACTCTGCGTGCCGGCACGTGACGGTTCGGGCAATCGCAGCGGTAAACAGAAAAACAGACGTTTTAACGGCACCGGAAATCCGGACGCGGGACAGGAGAATAGAGCCAACAACGGTTCGAGCAATCGCAGCGGCAAGCAGAAAAACAGACGCTTTGACGGCTCCGGAAATCCGGACGCGGGAGAAGCAGGCAGAACTTACGACGGTTCAGGATGCTTTAAACCTGAAGGCGCCAACACTCCAAAACGTGACGGGACTGGAAATCGTAACCGTTAAAATTCATCAGAATTAGCGGTCTGAAATAGTCTAATATAAGAGGGCGGGGGCATAGACTACATCTCTATGCCTCTACCCTTTTGGAGGTTGATATGACCAAGTTACTCATTGCAGAAGACAACGAACAGATTACAGAAGTCGTGCGGACTTTTGCCGAGAAGGAAGGCATGGCCGTTGATATCGCCCATGATGGCCAACAGGCCTTAGACCTTTTTTATAAAAATGACTACGACTTAATCCTTCTAGACATCATGATGCCCAAGCTTGACGGCTATCAAGTCATAAAAAGAATCAGGCAAGAATCACTCATCCCTGTCATTTTCTTGACGGCCAAGGGAGAGGACTATGAGCGCATTATGGGCTTGGATTACGGAGCCGACGATTACATTGTCAAACCATTTTCCCTAGGTGAGCTAATGGCGCGAATCAGGGCCGTTTTAAGACGTATGCCTGGCTCAACAGAAAAGACGGAAGCGAAAGTTGAACTGGGGAATCTGGTACTTGATTTAGACGCCTACACCTGTAAAATCAACGGCGAGATGATCCCTCTGACGGTCAAAGAATTCTCAATCCTCTATCTTATGGCAACCAACGTAGGCAAAGTCTTTACGCGCAATGCCATATTGGATCGAGTCTGGGGTGATGATTATTTCGGAGATGCCCGAACCGTAGATTCCCATATCACGAGATTGAGAAGCAAACTTCCCGATAAATCCCAAAGACAATGGGATATTGTCACGGTCCGAGGGATCGGCTATAAATTGGAAAGATACAGCACAAGATGAAATCGCAAATACTGAAGATGTCCTGCAAAACTCTCATACAACAAGATGTGATCACTGCCGGAGGTCTATTTAAGGAGATCGATTATCCGCTAGAAAGATGCGGCGCAAGATGAAATCGCGAATACTGAAAAAGGTCTTACTCTATTTCTTACTTATACTGCTTATATTTGCTCTTTTAATGGGACTTCTTTTCTTCCGTTTAGGCCAGAAAAGCATTAATGAAGCATCGCTAAAAATGGCAGAGGATAGAGCAAAAAACATCGCCAGTTCTCTTACATCCTTTCTATATAGCGACCCTTTTATCGACTTTAACCCTGTTCAGCAGTCTGATACTGAAGCTGAGAAAGAAACGGGCTCAATTCAAGGAAAAGGACAAAGCAAGGGAAATCGGCCGCATCCTCAGGGCGATAATGACCGACATAATCAAAAAACGTACGGGCAAGGATATCGTTTCATCGCTTGGATGAACACACTGTTGTCGACAAATATCAATATCGTTGTTGAGACTGAAAATCAAGCATTGCCGCTGAATATCGAGACCCTCATAAAAAGCGAACTTGCCGCAAAAGAGCGCGATATGGCAGAGATGGCTTTACAAGGAGAGACCGTTTCCATACTGGCAGGCAATATTGGCCGTGAAGACACTTCAATCTTGACGGCAACGCCGCTCTATAGCGCGGAAGGTCATATTACAGCTTGTTTACTTTTGAAAGAGAGCGCAAATGACTCCCCTGCCCTGCGGACTGAAGCACAACGTCTTTTCATCATTTCCGTTGGGATCGCAGCTCTTTTTGTATTTGTGCTGGCCATATTCTTGACGCGACAACTGCTAAAACCGTTGCGTCGAATTCAACACGTTACACAGGAGCTCAGCGCCGGCGAATACGATGTACGAACAAAAATCTCTCAGCGCGATGAACTGGGCGATTTAGCTAAAGATGTAGACGTTCTGGCTCTTCGGCTTGAAGAAGCAAAACAGGAATCTGCTTATCTTGATCGCTTACGAAATGACTTTATCTCAAGCATGTCTCATGAGCTCAAAACTCCCGTAACAGTTATCAAATCTTCGACGGAGGCCTTGCAACAGGGTCTGATTGCTGATGAGACAAGACAAACCTATTACGACGTTCTGTATCAGGAGATCTGTTTGCTCGAAAGACTCATACAAGATTTAACGGACTTAAATGTACTGCGCAATGAAAAATATCCTCTGCAGCAAGACGAACTTAATGTTTTTGATGTCCTAAGAGATGCCGTTCGATCTCAAAGACTCCTTGCTCGCGACAAGAACATCACTCTGGAAGAAAATATTTCTGAAGAAACATTGTATATTCAAGGAGATTACGCAAGGATAAGACAAATGTTCGTCATTGTGTTAAACAACGCGATTAAGTACTCTTCGCCCACCAAGCAAGTTCAAATTGACTACGATTCACATGACAGGGTTCTGATCATAACTAATTGGGGGAAGGAGCTAGGAACGGAGAGCCTCGGCCGAATTTTTGAACCATTTTACCGGGATAAGAACACCAAAGAAAAGGGCGTCGGCTTAGGCCTGTCAATCGCTAAAGAAATTGCCGATAGGCACAATATCGTAATTGATGTAAAATCAGACGCCGGAGGAACAAGTTTTTCTTTTTGCTTCAAGGACAACGGCAAAAATTGAAAACATCACAAAGAATAGGAAGATATATATTATCCTATGAAGGAGTCAAGCAAATGAAAAAACACGTTTTTTCTGTCTTCTATTCGTCACAATCATAATTTTTGCTCTTGGCATTTCTGGTTGCAAAAGGGCCACTAGCTCATCTAACGCGTCCAAGCTGCCCTATGAAGCCCTTTATCTTGGCAGTGATTTATTTGTCATCACGAAAACACCGAAAGAATCTGCGGTAAGCCTTAACACGCCTCTTGTTGCCCACTTTGATGATCCATTAGAAAATCAGGTTGGAGAGGTCATTGCCTTGGCCTTTGATGAACTAATGGAATCCTTTCCGCCACAAGCAAAGATTACAGCATCGGAAAAGATTACAGTTGAAAGCAAAACTCATGCAGGGACTTTTAACTTGGCATATCAGTTACTTCAGATCCATCCTGACAATACTTATCTCATAGACGTGAGAACCGTCGAAGAATTCGAGTCTGGTCACGTGCCGGACAGCATCAACATCCCTCTTGATCAAATCGACTGTACAGCTGACAGCATACCGGATCTGGACAGCACTTTATTAATCTATTGTCGAAGCGGACACCGCACCATTGCTGCTGCCAAAGCCCTAAATGAGATTGGCTATAAAGTCATTTTCGACTTGGGCGGTATCTCTAACTATGATGGTGATTTAGAAAAAGGTAGATAATACTAGAATTGTCGTAATCGCTTAAATCAATAACCAAGTCACCGTGCCAGAATTTAACACAATCATCAGCATAATTTAGTGTATTACTATACAACAGTAGTTCCTAAAATATCAATAATTAATACTGCTCAATAAAAATGTAACGAATTTGACCTAATCCGTTAATGTAACTGTTTTCAATGCGTCATTATCTACGATAAAATTAAGATGAGCTCTATAATTGACAATTTTATAATTATTATAAAATTAAGTTAGTCTTTTATAGAAATTAATGGTTTATCCTCTTCGTATTAACGCTAGTTACAAGGACACTATCGGGAATGACTTGAGATGAAACGTATTATATCTGTTAGCGCGGCATTTGTTATTGTAAGCTGCATACTGACGGGCTGTTGTCGAACACCGGCCGCTACTTCATCATCCCCTTTAACCGAACCCACATCGACAACAACATCGACCCAATCAGCAGAAATTTTATTTCGATTCCCACAAAACATAACCCCTTCTGAACCTACAACATCCCCTTCTGAATCTACAACATCCTCCAGTGAAATAACAACAACCCTGATAACAACGACTCCCTCTGTTTCTGCAGAAACATTAACGACAATAACCCCAACTACAACTACAACGACAACCACCACAACCACAACAACGACAAAACCAGCGACATCGACAACAACCACAACAACAACCACAACATCATCCACGACAACATCGACAACAACAACCACAGCAGCACCTACAACATCCACAACAACGACAACAGCCTCGTTAGCATCTCATAACTTTATTAAAAGTTATGAGGATGAAGTGCTTACCTTATTAAATAAAGCGCGTGTTGAAAAAGGTCTTAAACCATTGGTTATGAACGAGTCGCTCCGTGCGTCAGCACGAGTACGAAGCACGGAAATCGTCGAACTGTTTGATCATGTCCGTCCTGACGGCAGTTCTATCGTTACCGCCGTTTCGATACCGTGGACTTACTTCGGCGAAAACATAGCAGCAGGTCATCCTAATCCGATAAGCGTCTATAATGGCTAGTACAAATCTAAAGGCCATCATGACAACATGTTCAGCGTTCACTACAACAAAATCGGCATCGGCTGTTATAGGATTGAGCGCAATGGAATTTACATTCACTATTGGGTTCAATTGTTCACTGACTAAAAGCTGATAGTGATGGACAGCACGAAACTTTATGATAAAGAAGACCTGCTCCGCCGTTTTATCCTTCAATGGGGCATAGATTACATGAAAAATAACTAGCTAGGCTTATATGCTTATCCGAAGTAAAAACTAAGTAAATCAATGCCGGCAATTGGCCATATTCAAAATAGAGACTACCCAGCTTCTGCGTCCCACAGGAAAGAGACTCCGAAATGCGACTGTTTATAGCCATAAACTTCTATCCGGAAACACGATCAAAATTAGTCTCGCTACGTAACGAGTTGCGCAACAGTTCAACAAAAGGGCGCTTCAGCGCGCCCGAAAACCTCCATTTGACGCTCGTCTTTTTAGGAGAATGTGACAAAGAACAGACGGCTGATGCGAAATTCGCTATGAATGCGGTCAAATTCGAACCGTTTGCAATCAATATAGGTTGTATCGATCGCTTCAAACGAAGCGGCGGCGACATCTGGTGGGCCGGGGTAAGCAACAGCGAACAGTTGACAACGCTGTACGATAATCTAACAAAGAAATTGACTGAATTTGGATTTCAGATAGAAAAACGCAAATTCAGTCCACATATTACCCTTGGACGAGAAATCATCACGAAAGAATCACCTCGTTTAATTGAAGAATTCGGACAGACGATTGACAAAATCGAACTCATGAAATCAGAACGAATTGCCGGCAAGCTGAAATACTCGGCGATATACAGTATTAATGCCGACAGCCTTTAATAATAACTGAGAAGAATAATCGCACCCTCGTCTTTCCGCTTCAAAGACGGTAGCGTTAGAATGAGTGACCGCCGGAGCTCCCGCCGCCACCTCCGCCGCCACCGCCGCCACCGCCACCTCCGGAGCTTCCGCCGCCGGATGATGAATCCGAGTGACGTGTCTTTTTCTGTGAAATCATCATCAAGTTCAGATTATTGACAAAATCGGTTTTTTCCATGAAACCGAAACCATCCCTCACCTGTTTCGTATTAATCTCCTTTATCGAAACTTTTCTCCTTCTGTTGAATGTCACCCGAAGAAAGTTCAACAGAAGTCCGAGACACAATGCCATGAGCGCATTTGTCACATGCTTCATCGGTGTGGATAGTCTCCCGCCCTTCAGGACTATGAGAACTTGGTTGAAAGCCTCGTTTGCGCATTCAAGATACTTCTCCTTAGAAGCGTAATGATATATATTATCCGCTATCTCGTTCGACCTCGTGTTGTTAATCAACCTTGCAAACTGGCCGTCCGAGTAGAACTGAATCATTCTGTTGTCCATGTCTATCAAAAATAGCGTTCCGGATTGCTTGCCAAAAAGTGAGAAGTATCTATTTTTTGCGTATTTCTCCGCCGAATTGTTGTTTTCATAGATGGTGATAAAGGCGGCATGTCCGTACTCAGTCACTGATTTCATGTTCTCGAGCAAGAGCTCCTTTTCCCCTTCACTGAGAAGTCCTGCCGCATCATGGATAATGACCATATTGCCGTTATCAGCAGTGTACTCTTTTATAGCATCCTCAGCCGCAAAAGCTGGAATTGCGAACATAAACACAAGCATAAATGTGAGCAAAATGATTGCTGCAAATCTTTTCTTATTTCCCATGATACGCACCCTCCCTTCGGAAGAAGTCCGGAACCGGCCTGGTGGTAAGATAATTCAAATAATTAATCATTGAAACCATATTTGCCAGCATTGCAAGCAAGCAGAGAATAGCCATTCCGTAATACCAATAATCGTATACGGGATTTTTTATTCCTATTAAAAGTCCTATTCCGAGTACAACGAGTCCGATCAACATTGGTATAGGAGCTGTCTTTTTTTCTATTTTTGCTGCTCTGCTCGTCGTCTTTATGAAGAGTATGATCTGGATAAGTAAAGTGATCGTGTAGACTGCCACGATAGTTACGTTTCCGCTAATATCCAGAACTCTCGTTATTACAAAAAAAGCGACTATTACAAATATGATAAATCCCAACAATTTCCCAAGAATGCCGCTCTTCCTCCCGGGAGACGTCGCTTTTCTCTTTTCCTTTTTCTGTTTTTCTTTCTTGACATTCACGTTTCCAATATCGTAAATATGGTTCTCTCTGTAGTAGATTTTCGAAATTTCGGAAGAGAATGTAATAGAAGATATCATCAGAAAAATCGCAGCAATCCAAGAGATTGTCTTCGGCAGTATAAACATCGGAATCAGCGATAAAATTACAAATAGTACAGCCGTTGCAATTCCCGATACCTTGAAAAATGCTTTTTTGTCTACGGGGATATCCATCGAAAGTTTCCCCGTTTGGCCGTTCATCACGGAATACGCTACTCTTCCCTTGTTCTTCCACGTCAGAAACCAAACAGGAAAGAGGTCGACTCTATGTCTATACCCGTCAATACCGGTCTGTCTTTTCTTCTCCGAATAATCTTTAGGAGCAATCACTTTGACATCCCCGGCTCTTTCACCGACGCCATTGTAGACCATATCTATGGCGATCTTTTCAACTGTATCGCCGTAGGTCTCAGGGGGAGTTGTCACTTTGTCCGAATAAAATCCGGCGACATATGCTTCTTTAAAGTCCTCCGCCTCTACTGCATTGAAAGGAGCAATCTCCCTGGCAATGCTGTCATCAAACGAAGACGACGCATCGAAGCTTATGCCTTTTACAGTTCCGCCAATTTCGGCGTCTATGTCATACTCTTCGTGGTAATCCCATTTACCGATTGTATAGTCTTTTGTTGCATTCAGCTTAAGCGTGTTTTCCGGTACATCGACCTCATAACTCAGATAAGGGATATATATCCCTCTAAAGCTATCGAGGTGCTTACCTTCTTTAAGTTCTTTCGGAACGTAGATATAACGCCTTAGGGCATCCTCATAAGTCTCGACTGCTTTTTCCTTCGTGATCTTAAACGGAACGATCCGCGCCGGTTTTATCGCCTCCTCCTGTTTCATTGTAAGAATAGACTCACCGCCGCAGTATGAGCAATAAGCTACCGTCTGATCGTCCGGAGCAGAAAGCTCGGCTCCACAGTTTGGACATTTGTACACCGTTACCGTGTATGTGTCTTTATCTGCTTCCGCGACGTTCGTAAGATCATATTCATCAATTTGCATATCTGTGTCACAGTGACGGCATTTCAAGGCCTGAGTGGACACATTGAAAGCCATATGGCCTCCGCAAGAAGAGCATTTTATAGCCATAAGTCCTCCCTATTATTTTCGTGCATTATGAGTGCCGTTTCGGATTTGCTCTCTTTTTTACAATTGATCCTCAATAATCAAAATTTTATCACACGATAAGACACTGCACATCCCATTAACGCAGGAAAATATTCAAATTAAAACGGCCTCTTTATAGCAAATTAAAGTCACTATTTTTTCTTGTTAAACTTCTAACGTAGAATATCATAGTCAATTATTTCTCATCAGTCTGACAGCAACATCAATAGTGACTTAATCTAAATTATATCCTGTACGGTGTTATTTGTTTCGTAATTCTTCGTTGCTAAAATCCGATACTCAAAAATCGGGTTATTTTTGAGTACATTTTCACCATTTTGCACTTTTTAGTTCATGTCGTACGACCCGACGCTCCTTCCTTTTCCACAGAAATTTGTCAGCTCTGTGCCATCATTTTGATGAGTCATTGCTTTTCCTATCTATTGTTTTTTACTATTATTATTCTATAGAAGTCCTAGCGACTTTCAGCTTATGCCTCTGTTAAGTTGTGAACATTATTCTGCATAATCCGATTAAGAAGGGAGAATTATATAATGAGTGACACCTTAAAATTTATTCTGATAATGGGTGGTTTATTGTCTGCTTTTTTTTAGCAATGGTAATAATATTTAAATTATCAATGAAACATGCCATGAAACGTATCACTCAAAAAGAATCTTCCGAGGGATATATCAGAGCTGAAGAAAACGCTTATATAATATCGGCCAATCATACTGCAATGATGATGGCCAACTATCCTGTGCTGGATATACAGTTTGCAATCTTCCCTCAGGAAAGACCGATGTTATTAGTCAATAAAAGACGTATATGTACGTACGCCGAGATCCCATATCTACGAGTCGGTGAACCGGTGCGCGTGTCATATAGTTACAATCCGGCGTTGGCTCAATCAGAAGAGGATATTAGTAACGCAGTCACAGACATCAGTATCCTTGGACCCTCTCAAATTCTATGGGAAGGAGATTCAAGGGTTAAGGAAGCAGCAACCCTTCTTGTGTCTCGTATTGAAGGGAGTAAGCTTATTGATACCCATGGCAAAATATTAAGTATTGAAAAAACAAACGCAAAACTTGGTGGAAACCCGGTTTTTCGGTACGACGTACGCTTCATGACAGAAGAGGGGCAATGGATCGAAGGAGAAACATATCAGGCTACCCGCCCCTGGCTAGAGGGACAGAGACATATCGGTAGTATAGAAAATTTACAATACAGTGCAACAAATAATAGCGACTTTATATTCGAAAAAAGATAACCCTATTTATACCCTTATGTAGAAAAATAAAGCCCTGAAACCGGGTTATTTCAGGACATAAAATCACTGCCAAAATGATAGCTGATTACAATTATATTGCGTTTGCCTAGTCTCTTGTTCCGACACCTTGTTCGCCCATACCTTATTCTTGCCTCTTAATTTTTTTCTCCTAATGTCATTTTTTCACCTACTAGGAGTTGCTAGGAGTTAATATGTAAGTCCATTTTTTGCCTCTATGACCACCCGTTGATTATCGAACTGGGACCATCTTTCAACTGCTTGTGTAGCGTCCTGCTCGTGGGCATAAACATTATTAAGAACTAACATGAGAGACTCTACTGTCCTAGGCCTATCTGAACCATACCTACTTAATCCATGAACCAAAGTCGGCTCATCAAAAAGCAAAACGATATAAATCGTGGGGTCACCCTTGAAATGGGACATATAAAATTGCACACTATCAACCATAACACAGGTCAATTCATCATGATTTAGGAGCTTAAATGTACCGTAAAACCTGTTTTTGAAATCAGATTGGCTATCCAATGGATACAGGGGATATTCCGGACTTTTAATACTGGTTGCTTGCAAAGCACTTAAATCATTTACATCTAACCAATTAAGAGGTTCAGTACTATATATAAGCCGGGTTATCAACGTTAAAACCTACACAGTCATATCCGATAATTCTGTCCACGATCTCTTTATCCAACAGCACCGCACGGTGATGGTATTCTCTACCGGTGCCATGTTCTAATTTTTGAAAATTTTCTCTACAAGAAGATTATTTCGGGGCGAGGCATGATTGTTAGTAATTTGGAGATGAGGATGTAAAATTTTTTGACTTTAACCAACATTTCCTAAACTCATTTTTTACATAATTTTACTCATTAGATAACAATTCGCAGATACACTATTACATAGGAGATCATTTAACTATAGGAGCGTTTTATGAAAGAGAAGAAATTTTTGAAGTATCTGGCACTCATTTTGGTGTTTGTACTGATTGTGTCGGTTAGTTTTCTGGCGGATACAGTGTCTGCATCGACGCCGCTCACTGTGGAACAAGCCATTAACAATCAAGGGTTAAATAACCAGACAGTAAGAGGATATATTATCGGTACTGTCGGAAATGGGCCACAACTGGTGACTTCCGGGCATGTGGACACGAATCTTATGCTCGCTTCCAATCAGAACGAAACGGATGTTGCGAAGATGTTGCCGGTGCAACTGCCAAAAACCGCTGTCCGCACTGCCTGGAATCTAAAAGACCATCCTGAGAATCTCGGAAAACAGGTCGATGTGACAGGGAACTTAACACCGTATTTTAGCGCTCCTGGTTTGAAAAACACATCCAGCATCGTTGAGGTTGAAACAGGCGATCCTCCTTCCAATCCTGACGATCCTCCAGCATCCGTACTCACGATTGCTGAAGCACGTCTGGTAACAGGCACAACTGTATTTGAAACTTCCGGCATTGTCACTTTTATCGATAAACAAAACTTGACCATTCAAGACGCGACAGCAGGTATTGTAGCAAGGATTTCTGCAGTGAATCCGGATATTAAGCTAGGCGACCAGCTACAGGTTAAAGGGACACCGGGTTCATTTAAAGGATTGCAACAGATTAACGTTTCTGAATATGCAGTAAAGTCATCTGATAATGCTCTTCCGGAAGCACAGAAGGTAAGTTTAGCAGATCTTTTGGCCGATAATAAAGCCTATGAGTCAGAGAGAGTATTGCTTGAGAATTTGACCGTAAAAGAAGAAAAATACACAAACAGTCCAAGCTTTACCGACGGTACAAACGAGATCGCATCCTACAAGATACCTGTCGATACATTGAAAAACGGTGACAAAGTAAATCTTATTGCAATTTCTTCATATTTTAATGCTCCGCAGTTGCGTGTGGCCAAAGCGGAGGATATAACATTGCTAACGGGTGGCGATACAGGAGACCCCGGCAATCCTCCGGCATCCGAACTCACCATCGCCGAAGGTCGTCTAGAAACAGGATCTTACACAACGTCAGGTATTGTCACGATGGTTGACGGCCAAAGCATAACGATTCAAGACGATACAGCGGGAATTGTGCTACGTTTGCGAAACTATGACGGTTCCATCAAGTTAGGCGACCTGATTGAAGCAACCGGAACAAACGGTGACTACAGGGGCTTGTTACAACTTAATGAAACAAGTTATAGTGTGAAGTCTTCCGGCAATCCCTTGCCGGCAGCGCAAGAGATCACTTTGGACAACTATTTGGCCGATGCGGAAAACTATGAGTCGGAGCGCATTAAAATTAAAAATGCTACTTTGGTAACGCTGAATACCACAGGAAATTCTCTTTTAACCGCTGACGGTACACAAATCAATATTTACAAAATTCCCGCGGGTGAATATCAAGCAGGCAATATCGTCAATGTGACGGCAATCGCGGCACAATATAGAGATACATATCAACTGCGTGTGGCAGATGCTTCGCATGTTGAAATAGTAGACGAGCAGACTTTGGAAGACAAAATCTTTACAACGGATTTGCCCGATCCGATTACAGAGCAAGATATTTTAGATTTCCAAACTTCCGAAGGCATAACCAAAATCTACAACGTTAAAGAAGCAGCTGCTTTGAAAGATGAAGCCGGTAAAGGCATCTATGTTATCGGTGTTGTAACTTATTCATACAGCGGCGGCAGTTCATTGATCATCCAAGACATTATTGAAGATAACAATGGTCGTCAAATCTTTGGCTATCAGATTTATGGACCGACCGAAGAAGTGCAGCCCGGCGACATTGTGTTGGCCAAAGGCAACGCCGTCTTATACTACGGTTTGCCGGAATTGAGCAATGTAGAGTCTATGAAAACGGTGGGCAGCGCGGCAGTGTTTGAACCGCAAGAGATTACGGTACAAGATATTGTGGCGTATGGCGACCAATTTGTAAATGAATATGTATTATTCAAAGATTTGGAGCTGCCGGTATATGACGGCGGTTCAGGTTAACTTTATTTCAAGAACGCAGACGGTTTACAACTGCAGACTTATCGTGCACCGGCATACCCTATCGGATCAAAAGCAGGCGATATTGTCGATATTAAAGGTGCGATTTCGCCGCATAGCGGCACACCGCAAATCCGTTTGAATAACTATAAAGATTACATTATTACGAACGATACGTTGAAGCCCTTTATCATTTTGCCAAACTTCCCTGAAGCGAAAAAAGGCATGGATTATGTGATCAGCTTTGAGGTGTTGGATAATGTCGGTTTGCAGGAAGTAAAAGCAGGTGTCAGCTACACAAAAGCGGACGGGAGCCCGGCACAATTTGCCGCAATTCTAAATTCTGCTAATGACTCTAATATGTATGAATTGCGTGTTCCTGCAGCACATATGGTGGCAGATGAGGTAGAGTTCTTTGTATCGGCGACGGACTTTGCCGGAAATCAGTCGACGGACTTGTACTTTGCCCCGTTCGAATATGGCACAACGGAAAGCTTCGGCACGTCGTATCTCTTGCAGCTTATCGATGAACCGAGTGTCTTGAACCCGAGTCCAAGTGCAAATTATGAGACAAAAGAAGATAAGCGCCCGACGATTACGGTAGATCTTGTTAATGCCGGTGAAAACCCGACCGTTACTTTAAAAATTCAAGATAAGACAGTAGAGATGACCGTTGCAGACAATAAAGCAAGCTATAAGCCGACAGCTGATTTGGCGGATGGGCGTTTAGAGTTAGAAGTCAATGTGACTCGCGCTGACGGTAAAAAATCTGCTCCGTTTAAATGGGCATTCTTTATCGGTGAATCTACATTCCGTCACTATCGCGGACAAATTCACTCCCACACCAACTTCTCCGACGGTGCAGGTTCCTTACACGATGCTTACACATATGCAAAAAATGCGGA
>JAAZKK010000110.1 GCA_012799825.1 Clostridiaceae bacterium
CCTTGATTATTCTATCTTCCCCGAAAGCGTCCTCACCTATTCTGCAACAGCTTCCGGCGGCCACGGCGCACTTAGGATATCGATCGCATTTGAAGCTGTAGCATTTTCTATCTTTTTTCACTTTAATACTTCTTCTCAATACTTCTTCGGATAGAATCCGCTTGGATCGTAGCTCAGGTTGATCATGATATTCTTCTTTTGCGTATAGTGCTCAAGAATCATTTTGTGTGTTTCTCTGCCGATTCCGGACTCCTTGTATCCTCCGAATGGGCTGTGTGCGGGAATCTGGTTGTATGTGTTGACCCACATGCGTCCCGTTTCGATGTTGCGCGCTACACGGATTGCCCTCGCGATGTCTTTGGTCCAAACCGCGCCGCCGAGTCCATAAACCGAGTCATTTGCCATTTTAACGACTTCTTGTTCGTCATGGAACTTAATGACGCAGGCAACAGGTCCGAAGATTTCTTCTTGAGCGACGCGCATATCGTTTGTGACATTCGTCAGCAAGGTCGGCCTCATGAAACTGCCTTTTGCAAGTTCGCCTTCGTCGATCTTACAGCCGCCACAAGCGACGGTTGCTCCTTCTGCTTTACCTATTTCGATATAATCCAAAATTTTCTTGAGCTGTCCTCGATTGATCTGTGAGCCCATCTGCGTTTCAGGATCAAGCGGGCAACCCACCTTGACGGCGTTAAACGCTTTGACTAAAGCATCGACGAACTTATCGTAGAACGTATCCTGAACAAAAATTCTGCTGCCTGCGCAACAAACCTGTCCCTGATTGAATAAAATGCCAAGCTGAGCGCCGTCAATGGCTTGATCGAAATCGCAGTCATCAAAGTAAATATTGGCGCTCTTTCCACCGAGTTCGAGGGTAGAGGGAATGATTCTTTCAGCTGCCGCGAGCCCTACGTTTCTGCCGACCTCGGTCGAACCGGTGAAGGCAAGTTTTCTGAAACCTTTGTGCTCGAGCATATACTGTCCGGTTGTTGACCCGGCACCGGTTACGATGTTGAAAACGCCGTTCGGCAAAATACCGTCGATCAGTCTGGCAAATTCAAGAACTGAAAGCGACGTCGCGCTTGAAGGTTTGAAAACGGTGCAATCGCCGGCTGCTATGACCGGTGCAAGTTTCCAAGCGGCCATCAAAAACGGGAAGTTCCAAGGTACGATCTGTCCGACAACACCGATCGGCTCTCTCAAAATCACGGAGAGGAAGGCTTCGTTCAAAACAGAAGCATAGCCTTCTTCAGCTAGAATGCATCCGGCAAAATACCTGAAATGTTCAACACTGTAGGGAATGTCGATGGCGAGGGTCTCACGAATCGGTTTTCCGTTATCTCTTGTCTCGACTTCGGCGAGCCACTCTTTGTTCTCATCAATGACATCAGCTATTTTATTCAAAATATCGGCTCTCTCTGCGGGAGTTGATTTTTTCCAACTCTCAAAAGCTTTCCAAGCGGCAGTTACCGCATCATCGACATCTTGCTTTGTGGCTTGTGCACAATACGCAAGATGTGTGCCGTCAATTGGGCTTTTGGCTTCAAATGTCGCGCCGTCGGATGCGTCGCGCCATTTTCCGTCAATGTAAAGTCCGTACTTGTCCAATAACTTGTTGCTCATCGTTTTACCTCC
>JAAZKK010000029.1 GCA_012799825.1 Clostridiaceae bacterium
CTACTCTCCTACTTCAAAGTGCAAGGGTTTCAACGCTTTTATGCCTTTTCTCTTGCACCTATTGTACCTAATATGACCCTGTAATGCTCTGATTTCAGACCTTTGAAAATCGTTCAGTGACCCCTAATTAGCGTATATATGATGCCAGATTAGTGGTGCGTTTCGTCCAAACGCTGCCACCGTTTTTAGTTCAGCAAGACAAAAGAGAAAGGAGATGTTGTGAGTATGGGAAAGCTAATGAAAGCTTTGGTGTACAAGGGTAAAGGTACAATCTCCCTTGAAGATCGACAAGTTCCTAGCATTTGTGATGAGCGCGACGCCATTGTAGAAATCACTCTTTCTACAATTTGTTCAAGCGACATTCATATCATGCATGGCCAAGTAGAATTGGCTAAAGAGGGAATCGTACTAGGCCACGAGATGGTTGGGAAAGTTGCTGAGATTGGTCCTCTCGTAAAAAATGTATCTGTTGGTGATAGGGTTATCGTCAACGTGGAGACATTTTGCGGGGAGTGCTTCTACTGCAAAAGAGGATATGTTAATAACTGTGATTCTCCCGATGGAGGATGGTCAATTGGATGTAAAATTGATGGCGGACAAGCCGGGTATATAAGAATTCCTCTTGCGGACAATAATCTCAAGATAATTCCGGAAGGCGTTTCATATGAGCAGGCATTGCTGGTGGGAGATGTTCTGTCGACAGGCTGGTGGGCTGCAGAGTTAGGCGAGCTCAACCCGGGTGATTACGCTGTCGTGCTTGGCGCCGGTCCAACAGGACTCTGTACCATGAAATGTGCCCAATTGTATACGCCGCTGAAGGTCATTGCTGTCGATGTTATCAATGAGAGATTGGAATTTGCACTCAGTAATGGTTACGCGGATATTGTATTGAATCCTCTCGAAGTTGACAATCTTGAAGCAACCGTTAAGGAGCTTACGGCAGGACGTGGTGCGGACGTTGTTTTTGAGGCCGCTGGTGGTAAGGATACGTTTGAGCAAGCTTGGAGAATCGCTAGACCCAGCGGGATTGTTGTGATTATAGCGGCGTATGAGGATGATCCTCAGTATCTGCCGTTAAGGACAATGTACGGCAAGAACCTTACATTCAAGACAGGAGGTGTACACGCGAATTCATGTGACGTATTGCTCGATCTGATTAGTTCCGGAAAGTTGGACGTTTCGGATCTCATCACTAAAACAGTACCCTTGAACGACATAATTGAGGCGTACGATGCGTTCGAGCACAACAAAAAGGACATCATAAAAATTGCCATCACACCGTATGAATATGACGAGTAGAAGAAGGCAGAGGAGACGTCGGTACGTACCAATTGCTTGTACTTATTGCGAGCGATTGGATGATTTCAATACCACTTAGGAGGTTATACATGAACAACAAAGAAAAAGAACATGTCGTTCAATCTGAATATGAAAACGCGCGCGTTCCGCTTGACAAACGGCGCGGCTTTTGGGGATTGTTTGCAGTATGGATGGGTTACGTATTTGTCGTTACGACGATGCAAGTCGGCGGCATTATTGCGCTCGGTTCTGATTTCAGACAACTTATGCTCTCAACGCTCATTTCGTGCTCCATACTCTTCGTCCTTGCCGCGTTTATGGCCTATATTTCGCAACGTGAAGGATTGACTTTTACACTTATGTGCAGATACGCCTTTGGGCGGTTAGGCTTATGGATTCCCGTGTTCTTGGTTATTATCACGTGTGTTTCTTGGTTTTCAATTGATGCTTGGTTGATTGGTGCTACAGTGCATACTTTGATGCCCAGCATACCTATTGTTCCGATCTGTATTTTGGCTGTTGCCGCTATTACGATAACGGCGTTGTATGGAATACGCGCCATGACATGGCTAAGCAACATAGCGGTGCCATTGATCTTCATTTTCGGTATTATTTCGATGGTAAAATCGGTCAATACTGCTGGAATTGATAATCTGATAAACCATGTGCCTGATGTGGGGAAAGCTATACCTATGACAGCAGCGATTGCACTAGGGGTTGGCTCATTCAGCCATGGTGCGATAGCCAATACAGCAGAAGTACTCCGGTTTTCTAAATCTCCGAAACAGGCGATAGGGGTCATGTTTATTGCGATGATGTTCGGGAATGCCTTTATGTTGCTGTTTGGCGGACTTGGCATGCTTTCGACAGGCGAGTACGACATGGGATTAATTCTCAAAGCGCAAGGTCTGCTCGGGCCAGCGTTCGCAGTCGTAATACTGAACCTTTGGTCGACAGCCCAAGGCCTAGTCTACGCATCGATCAATGCTATTGGTGCGGCGATCAGAGTACAGCGTAAATGGATCGCATTGGGGATTGGCGTTATTGCGCTGATCATGGCTTTGAACCATTTCATCGATCATTTCGGAGCTTGGATTGACGTGAACGCGAAGTTTATTCCTCCTTTTGCAGGGATAATTATTGGAGATTATTTCGTCTTGTACGGTCGAAAATTCCCTGATCCGGAAAAATACGAAGAGGTAATGCCAAAAGTGAACTATTCCGGATTGATCACATGGATCGTCGGTTCTCTTCTTGCGGGCTTTAGCTTGTTAGAATTTGGCATCCCCACCTTTAACTATATTTTGGTTTGTGTTGTCCTGAAGGTCATTCTTTCCAAGTACGTGTTTAAGGACGATAAGCTGATCTTGGATTTAATCAAACAGGAATCTGCAGCTTAAGCAACGCAACCCGTCATAGTGTCAGTATCAAAATATAGATACAAAAAGTGATTAAAAATAGGAGGTAGTAAATGAGCAAAGGATTTAGTGAGTATTATACGACGCACAAAGAGGAGGTCGATCTCAGCAAAACGGCAGTCATTATTGTCGACATGATGAACGACTTTTGTAAACCTCAGGGTAAAATGCCTCTCGGAGAGGACATAAGTGACGTAATAGCCGCGATCAAAAGGCTAACGGACAAGGCCAGAGAAAACAAAATTCCCGTTATTTGGGTAAAACAAAGATATCGTGCAGATAAGTACGATAAAGTCACGGAAAAAAGAGAAGGTACCTGTTATGAGGGAACATGGGGTGCAGAACAGATCGAAGAACTGCCGATTTTCCCTGAAGACTACGTTGTATATAAACGTAGATTTAGCGGGTTTTTCCAAACCGACTTGGACTTAGTTTTACGCGATATGGGAGCTGAGAAAGTCGTTGTAGGCGGTGTCGTTACGAATATTTGTGTTCGCGAGACCGTTGCGGATGCTTTCGCCTTGAATTATTACGTCTATATACCGGTAGACTGCACAAGGGCAACCGATGACCGCGCTCAGGCAGCACATATGTGGGATTTCGAGACGCACTACGCAACGCTTACCGATGTTGACGAACTAGTCGAAGCCATGGGCAATCTAAAAGAAGAGGGTCTGTGTAGAATGAAATAGAGATTATCCTCTCTGTTAGTCTCGGAGCACGTCACAGAATGGCGTGATTCCGAGTAGTGTCGGTCACAACAAAAGCATGTGGTTTGTGTCGACGCGTGAAAAACGTTCCGGGTAAGATCGTCTGTGTAATAAGACAGACGATCTCCGGAACGTTTTATTCTAATGGGCGATCATGTCGCGGTCAGTTGATCAGAAATCACCATCACAGGAGAGCTGCCGGTACTGTCTAGGATCTTTGGTACTGTCTAGGATCTTTAGCACATTTGTCTTACTTGGTAATGTTTTAAGATTCTCCACCGGCGGGTCAGGAGCCAAAATCGTCAGGAAGGATGTCGGCTCATCGAAACTAAAGAACCTCCCCTCGGGTCGGGGGGCTAAAAACGCGGTGTGAAAGTGACATCGTTCGCGCTCATTTATTATATCGATTTTCGACAATTTGACAGCTAAAAGGAGCTAAAGCGAGGTAAAAGGTCGCAGGGGAGTTGTCTTTTTATGGCGAACTAAAACAAAGAAGAAAGGTTGGTTTGCCATGAAACGACAAATGAAACAGACAAACAGTAAGAAAACATACATCGTTCTGACAATTTGGATGATTGCGTTGATTTTTTTGACAGCGATTTCCAATATAAATCGACAAGAATCGCATGCCTACTGCAAAAACCCGGCGTTCGGCATCAGGCAAATGGAGGAAATTGACGCATCTGACGTCGAAACATCAAGGGAGCGCATCATCGACGCGGCACGAGAGGTCGTGAAACGTTCAGCGAGTACCTATGGAGGCAACGTCGGCGGCGTAGAACGGCCTACGAATTTTGTCTTGCAAAACACTGTTTATTACAAATGGTATGGCTACCAAGACGATGTGACGAAGCATCAGTTTGATCTTTCCTGTGTCAATCAGACGACCCATATCATTTATCAGTCTACTGCGACAAAGAGGCGTGTCGACATCGATTGGGTGGCGGGTGAATGGGCTAACGGCGGCTGGACGGTTGGGCGTTGGCAAGACGTCTCGCATCACAATTTGCTGAGCAACAGTTACAGCTATTACGTGACCAACGGATTGGTGTTTCAGCAATTGGCAGTTGACCGTTTTTGGGAAGAAATCAGGCAATATCCGAAACTCTACGATGTTAGGCGGTACGACGTACTGCAACAACAGAACTTTGATAAATCTCAAGTGCGGATGGGGGATGTGCTGTTTACCGGTTATCAGCAAGCAGATGGGAGCATCAACCGCATGCACTGCATGTTTGTCATTGGCAAACTTTCCGTTGAAGAGAAGGAAGGATTCATATTTGATGAGGCCTGCCCATGGCGTGCGGACAAGATGTTCATGGCATCGACCGGCCCGGAGAAGAACGGACGACTGGTCTATACAGATCTTCTCGATACGCCGTTTACGGGTGATCCGGGAAAAGGTTATTACGTCTACGCCGTCGCACGGCCTCTGTTCATGCCCCAAGCGTCTTTCGGCGGTTTTATGCTTAAAAAAACCGGGTCGGATGGGACAGCGCTTGCGGGCGCGGAATTCGATCTCATCGATGAGGACGGGGTAACGTGCCGCCACTTCACTGTGCCTCAGGACGGCTACACATCCGAGATGGATCTAGTTCCGGGAAACTATAATCTTATTGAGACAAAAGCGCCCGAAGGGTATGTTTTAGACTCTACTCCCCGTCCTTTGAGGATAACTGAAAACGCAACAAATCGTGTTTACCGGGATAACCCTATTACAAACGAATTGATCGCCGGGTACATCAAAATCTTTAAAACAGATGAAGAGGGCACACCGATTGCAGGCGCCGTTTTTGATATTTTCGAAGGATCAACTGTTGTAGCGACAATTACAACGAATGATTCAGGCGAGGCTATAACACCAAGTCTTCCATTCGGAACATACACCGTAGAAGAAACATCTGTGCCTTCACCTTATCAGTTAAAAGGGGATATACACACCGTTTCAATCACAGAACATGGCAAGACGGAGATTCTCAATGTTCAAAATGAAAAGCAGAAAGTTCACATTCCTATCATCAAGAAGGATACATTGACCGGAGAATCGCTTTCCGGGGCTCATCTTCAAGTAATCCATGAAGCAACCGGTGATCTTTTAGACGACTGGATATCCGACGATACACCCCACCTGCTTCGTGATTTGATAGCAGGAGAGACGTATATTCTCCGCGAAATTGAGGCACCCGAGGGCTATGTTCTCGCAGAAGACACACGTTTCACCGCTGAAGGAGCAGAAAAGGCACAACATGTGACGATGAATAACGATCGGACTCGCGCCGACATCCTTAAACAGTGCACCGAGACGAACACACCGCTGTCTGGCGTCGAATTTTCCATTTACCGTGCTGCAAAAAATGAAGAACGAGCGCCTCTATCATTCACCTTAATTGACGAGGTCTATGTCTGCGATTCAGAAGGAAAAATAACCACGCTTATTACGAATGACGACGGACAAATTGCGATCGAAAAACTTCCTTTAGGAGAGTACCGCCTTCAAGAGACAAAATCGCCCGAAGGCTATGTGCCGGACTTCACGCTATACCCTCTAACGATCACTGAAAACGCAATCAACCGGGTTTACTGGGATAATCCAATTACAAACGAAAGAATAACCGGATACATTAAAATTGTTAAAACAGATGAAAAGGGTACACCGATTGCCGGCGCCACGTTTGATGTTCTCCAAGGATCAACTGTTGTAGCGATACTTATAACGAATGATTCAGGCGAAGCGACAACATCAAGTCTACCTTTCGGAGTATACACTGTGGAAGAGACATATGTGCCGTCACCTTATCAGTTAAAAGGGGATACATACACAGTTTCGATCACAGAACACAGCAAGACGGAAATACTCCATGTTCAAAATGAAAAGATTAAAGTCAGTTTGCCAGTCATCAAAAAAGACGCATTAACCGGAGAACCTCTTTCCGGGGCTCATCTTCAAGTAATCCATGAAGCAACCGGTGATCTTATCGACGAGTGGATATCCGACAACACACCTCACCTAATCCGTTATTTAACAGCAGAAGAGACATACATTCTCCGCGAAATTAAAGCACCTGAAGGCTATGTTCTTTCAGATGAGATTCGTTTTACCGTCGAAGGAGTAGAAAATGCGCAGGATGTAACGATGTATAATAATCGGATTTGTGCCAACATCCTTAAACAAAGCGCTGAAACAAAAGCGCCCCTCTCGGGTGCCGAGTTTTACATCTATCGGACGGCAGATGGGGAAGATCAGGTTCCATTATCATTCTCACTATGCAATGGAGTCTATATCTACGATATTGAAGGAGAAATCACCTCTCTTGTAACGAATGAGGAAGGCAAAATTATGATCGAAAAACTCCCTGTTGGCATCTACTACTGTCAGGAAACGACTGCACCCGAAGGATATCTTCCGGACGATACACTGCACGAGTTAAATGTCGAAGCGACATCAGAAAACGTATCCCTCTTAATTGAAAACGAGGCATTCCTTCTTCTGCCTGTCGTCATAAAAACCGGTGAAAAGATGCCTAATGCACTCATTCCGATTGGCCTTGGCTTTAGTGCACTAACAAGTCTCGGCGGCATTATCATCCTTCAAAGAAAAGAGAAATGAAAAACAAACGTTAGTCCCAACACGTTAAGTCTCTACTACAGATGAATCATGAAAACTATGACGGAAAAGCATCTGTCTCGACATACTAGGTCTCTACGGCAGATGAATCATGGAAACTTTGACGGAAAGGCATCCGTCTTGATCCGTGGGGGCCTACTGGGTGATCAAAAGCTTAGGAATAGCTATCATACATCCGTCTCGGTCCTGGAGGACCTTACAGCAAAGAGATCTTTGAACAGTCCGATCCTCGTTGCTATGGCAATCGATAACACATACTCAAACGCTAATAGTACGCTGAATGCCAGAGCAAACTAGACGACTTATACACATTACTGTCTAGATTGCTTTGACAATAAGCAATCTTCGATGGTCCGGAGCGATTGTTTTAGCGAAGATCTCCTCTTAATCTCATAAGACGTGATAACATGAGCTTACCAAACGGTATGAAAATAGATGAGGAGCTTCATATTATGAGAATCATCGATTGTATCGACAAAAAAGTTGAAAAGTTGCCACTTACAACAGAAGAGATTCGCTTCGTAGTGGAGGGATACACAAAGGGACAGATTCCTGACGAGCAGATGGCGGCTCTGTTAATGGCCATCCGTTTAAACGAGATGGATGATCGCGAAACGGCTGATTTGACGTATGCCATGATGCATTCCGGTGATGTTGTTGACCTGTCGGATATAGACGGAGTTAAGGTGGATAAACACTCCACCGGAGGGGTAGGCGATACGACAACACTCGTCGTGGCGCCGCTTGTTGCTGCGTGTGGCGGCGTCGTAGCAAAGATGTCAGGAAGAGGGCTGTCTTTTACCGGCGGAACGATAGATAAGCTGGAGTCCTTCCCGGGACTCAATGTTGAGCAAAGCCCGGAACATTTCCGGCGTATCGTCAACGATATAGGCGTGGCCGTAATCGGTCAAAGCGGCAATCTCGTGCCTGCTGATAAACTCATTTACGCCTTGCGCGATGTGACAGGAACGGTCAGAAGCATCCCACTCATTGCGTCAAGCATCATGTCGAAGAAACTTGCGGCAGGTTCTGATGCGATCGTTCTCGATGTTAAAACGGGAAATGGCGCGTTTATGCGGACCCCGGAGGAAGCCGTCGATCTTGCAAGATTAATGGTAGCGCTCGGCAAGCATCTTGACAGAAGTGTTACAGCAGTCGTTACGGACATGAATCAGCCCTTGGGTATGGCTATTGGCAATGCATTGGAAGTGCGCGATGCCATCGAGCTGCTTTCGAATCGAATTTCTCCCGAAGACCCACTCTACAGGTTGTGTTTGACGCTCGGGGCTGAAATGTTGATGCTTTCCGGGTTGGCTCAAAACGAAGAGGAAGCCGTTGCACGATTGCAAGAGGCTATAGTCAATGGCGCAGGACTTGCGAAGTTTAAGGCGATGGTCAAGGCCATGGGCGGTGATGAGCGCTATTGCGATCCGGATCATATTGATGAGCTTTGTAAAGTCCAAAAGAAAGTTCCTGTCTATGCGGGACGTGTTGGTATCGTTCAAGCGATGGATACGGAAGAACTCGGCAAAGCGGCACAGGTATTGGGTGCTGGCAGAGAGAGGAAAGAAGATCCTATCGATCCTGCCGTTGGTATCGTGATGAATGTGCGCGTAGGGGATAGCGTTTCAAAAGACACGCCGCTTTGCACGCTCTATATCAACGACGATACGAATGAACAAGACTCAATCAACAGAGTCATAAGTGCCGTAAAAATCGGCACATCATCCCCTGAGGAAAAGCCCTTAATCTATACGATTATTCGAGGCGAATAGGGTGAAAAAAAGAAATTAATCCTGCCTGTTAATGTCCATTATGTGTCCTCTTGATCTGTGTAGTCGGCAAGAGCGTCAATACGGCTGAGTTCGACGTGCTCTTTGATCGCATCGATTGTCTCATCTAGTTGGCCTGAACAAAGACCGTCGATGATTTTTTTATGGTACGTTCTGGCTTTTTCGACTCTTGCTTGATCTTGCGACGTTACGCTTCGAAAAGCGCGTGTCTGAGCCTGAAGATCCGCATATATTTCTGTCATCCGACTGTTTTTACAAAACGTAATAAGTGCATTGTGAAAATCTTCATCACTGAGCACGAAGGAATCGAGATCATGTTCAACCATATCAAACTGAGCAATTTTATCAATAATTTCAGGTTGCTCGGGGATGATGACGTTAATGAGTTTTGTGGCTGCCGCAATATCTAAAATCAATCGCATCTCGAAAATTTCATTGATATCTTTAGCGGATGGCTTATACACGTAATAGCCCTTACCGTTCTTGCCAGGCATCACCAAACCGTCTTCTACTAATTTTCGGATCGCATCACGCAGTGGCGTTCTGCTGATTCCGAATTCCTTAGCAAGTTGTGAATCGATTAGGCGTGTTCCGGGTGAAATTTCCTTTTTCAAGATTTTGTTCTTCAAAATGGTATAGGCTTGTTGGTTTAATGCATTTACTTTAATAAGCATTGACTTATTCTCCATTAAACGACGACATTACGGTCACGGTAATAATTTGTTCAAACAATCCTGTTGTGTCGTTCTTGTTGTGTCGTTTTAGTTTTGTGGCTTAGGCAGAACAGGACAATAATCGAAGGTAGTGAGCGAAAAGACCGTTGATGTTTTTTAGTCTAATAGAGAGATCGAAAACAGTCAATTTGCATAGTTCAGAAAGGCGAACATACAGTCTGAGCTGTCATTCTGAATGCGATAGGATTGACATATTTTAGAGGCAATGTTGGGCATACTCGGTCGTAGCACATAAAACGATGCGAGACATGTTCTAGCATTAAAGTTGACAGACATGATTTTTTTATTCATAATTAAGTAACTGCCGTATACGGTATACGGAATAATACTGGTGTGCAATATTATATTAACACTTGCAGTCCGTCCTGTATTTATCGTCAAAGACAATATCGATACGAGGTAACGATAGTGTCTTTTGGTATAAAGGCCAGACAGAACTGAAGTCAGCACAGTGGACAACACCTGCCACCGGCACCCTTAACAGTATCGGTGTAATCAGCGACATCGGTGTCCGGCATCAGGAAGAATATCGGTATCCTTACCGTAATCGAGTTTAGTTGCCATGAAATGTAGCGCATCTATCACTGTACAATATGACAGCGGATTCTCTCCTTTTCCAGCAAAATACTGGAAGGAGGGCATGGCTTGGATTAAATCTTCCGGCCTTGATGCGGTGGAGATCATTTTGTCTGATCCAAAGCTCTTGCCAATTTCCGATATCCAAAACCATCTGCTTCATTTAGATTTAGCTGTTTCCACACTCTC
This sequence comes from Clostridiaceae bacterium, assembly GCA_012799825.1. Classification (GTDB taxonomy): domain Bacteria; phylum Bacillota; class Clostridia; order Saccharofermentanales; family DTU023; genus UBA4923. Next base: position 10,345 of record JAAZKK010000029.1, read on the forward strand.
GACGGGGCAGGCCGCAGGATTAGAGGATCTATCCTTAATGTCTCCTTCGCGCGACGTCCGTACACGCACGGTAGAGCGCCTGAAGGAAGATATTGATTTGTCAGTTGAGTTAGGAAGGCCTCACGTAACAATCGGGCTTATTCGGGGTAAGGGCGGATGTCTGCCATTTGATGATGAGTATACACTTCTCTGTCGCTCCCTTGCGGAGGTGGCAAATTATGCGAGCAAGCGATCAGTGGTCTTGAATCTGGAACCAATTAACAGGTACGAATGTCTTCACTTAAACGAATCGAGTGCGGCTATCCGATGTATTGAGGATATTGGCAATCCTGAGAATGTAGGTGTTTTGTATGATACGTTTCATTCGAATATTGAGGATCCTGATATGATTAGCACCATTGCCATGCTATCGGACAAGATAAGTCATGTTCACATTGCAGATAGCAACCGCCGTTTACCTGGCGAGGGACATATTGATTTCCATGTCCTGAAAGAACAGCTCGAGAAAATTGATTACGCAGGTTATGTTTCCCTTGAAGTACTGAATGTTCCATCTGCGGATCACGTCGTTGAACACGCTGCTGGAAAACTATTCACTTTTTTTAGATAGGCTCTGACTTGTCAACAAATCGGATTTCGTCATGCCTTTGTAACTGACGGCGTCTAGAGCAAGAGAACTTAAAAAAAGCTTAGGTATGAAATAGGCGACAAGGCCGACGAAAAAATTAATTGGACCAAGTAGAATAGATAACATCAAAAGGAAGGTGTAACAATGACCAAGAATTATAAGAACAAACAATGGCACTCCACAAGTCATCCACGCATCAGCTTCGAAAAAGGAACAAAAGTGGGTGAGTTAAAGAAAAAACTCTGGTATTGCAGCGATGAAGAAATCGATGAGATTCTAGAAATGTACGGTATTCCCGCGCCTTCCGAGTTAGGTAAAGCCGGTTCTTATATTCAGACAACGCCGCGAAAAGCTCAAGTTGAAAAAAGAAGAAATAATGACATCGTTTTCATACCAATAGGATGTACGGAACACCATGGAATACATGCCAACACTGGACTTGATACATTCATGGTGACGCAAATTCTTGAAGGCGTGCGGCGTTACACGAAAAAACAGGGCAAGGAATGTTCGCTTACCTTCCCGCCCTTAAATTATGGCGGTCATCCATATCACCATACGGGTATGCCCGGAACCATTATTATGCCTGAAGAAGTCGTGAAGGAAACGCTCATTTATACCATGCTCGGTCTTTGGGATGACGGCTATCGAAAAATGATACTCGTCAATAATCACGGACATAAATGGATGATTGAATCAGCCGTTCAGGAGTTTTTTAAGCGCTTTCAATTGCCGGCGATCGTAATGGCTGTTGAATGGCATCGGGCTGTCAGAGAATTTTTCACACCTGAAAACGAACATGAACATAGCTTTGAGACGCCCTTTATTCATGCCGATGAGGCTGAAACGGCGGTTGCACAATTGTTGTTTCCAGATATGATTGACATGAGCTGTGCCGTTGAGGCATGGCCGGAGTCGTACCTTTTCGAAGGGCATTACGACAATTCGATCGATGCATACGGGCGTCCTCATACGTGGAGCGAGGGGCAGGGGCACCAAGCCATTGAGCGAAAAGGGACACCTGAAGGTGTCGTCGGTAATCCCAAATTGGCCACCCCGGAGAAAGCAAAACGACCCATAGCGGCAATTCTGAAATATTTGACGCTTGTGCACGACGAAATATATGAAAAATATCCTCCCGGAAAACTTCCTCCCGTCGACAAAATCACTTTTAGAACACAGGAAGAGATGGAACCTTACTTGAAAGAGCCACTAAGTGAAGGGTGGAAGTCGGTGCATGAATTGCGTCCGATCGGTGTGTTTGAGAAGCTATAAACAACAGTAAAGAAGCTTACGTATTTACACGATAGGCAAGTGTTCATTAGATTGAGGAAGATGAAAACAATGTGTTGGAAGGATATGCTTGGTAAGCTACAGATGAATACGATAGAATGAACTCAACGGATGCACCAAGATCGCCGCTAAAAAGCGGGTATCAAAGTTTAGAAGTAAGTTGTTTTTAAGTTTTCATTAGCTTTATGACGGTCATCCATTAGGATGATTAGTCGATTCGGACGAAGACAGATTGGTGAGAGGGCATGTACAAGACTGTTCTTGAAATGAGAAATATTTGGAAATCCTTTTCCGGTAACGTTGTCCTTAGAGATGTCAATTTTACCGTGCGCCTAGGTGAAGTTCACGGAATTCTGGGTGAAAATGGCGCGGGAAAATCGACATTGATGAAAATCTTGATGGGAATCTATAGCAAAGATTCCGGAACGCTGCTCCTTGACGGAGAAGAGGTTGATATACAATCTCCCAAGCAGGCGCTGGAACTTGGTATTTCAATGATTCACCAGGAGCTTAATCCTGTTTTAGATCTAAGCATCGCAGAAAACGTTTTTCTTGGTAAAGAGATTACAAAGTATGGTCTCGTTCAGTACAAAGAGATGCAACGGCAAGCGCTCGAGATCATTGAACGTGTCGGTCTTTCAGTTCCAACAAAACAGACCATGCGAGGACTCAGTATTGCTCAAATGCAGCAGGTTGAGATTGCCAAAGCGCTTTCATGGAATGCGAAAGTGATGATTATGGATGAGCCAACGGCTTCTCTTACAGAAAGAGAAATCGATGCGCTCTTTCATATTATTCGTCAAATGACGGAAAAAGGCATTTCCGTTATCTACATCACACATAAAATTGAAGAATTGTTCCGGATATGCAACCGTGTTACCGTATTGAGAAATGGCGAATACATCGCAACGGAAGAGATTTCAGAAACGAATAGAGATCATCTCATTTCGTTGATGGTTGGTCGAGAGATCGGTGAAATCTATCCCAAAGAGGACGTCGACATCGGCGAGGTTGTTTTAGAAGTAGAGAATTTATCTGTCGATAACGTTCTTTCAGATGTTAGTTTTTATGCAAGAAAAGGTGAGATTCTTGGTGTTGCAGGTCTTGTCGGTGCAGGTAGAAGCGAGTTAATGGAGACGATATTCGGGTTGCGTACGCCATCGTCAGGACAGATCAGAATACACGGTGAACCGATATCGATTACATCGCCACGAACTGCTTTAAAAAACAAAATGGCGTTTGTGACGGAGGATCGCAAAGTCACAGGATTAAATCTTATCGCGCCACTTCGCGAAAACATTACACTTGTAACGGTTAGGCAATTTGTAGAGAATCTGCGGATAAACAAGAAAAAAGAAACGGACGCCAGCAATCTGTATATTGATCGGCTCGGCATAAAAACGGATAGCTGTGAGTCTCAGGTAAAAGATCTTTCCGGTGGCAACCAACAGAAAGTTGTGATTGCAAAATGGCTGCTTGCCGATCCCGATATTATTATTATGGATGAGCCGACAAGAGGCATCGACGTTGGTGCAAAGAGAGACATCTATCTGCTCATGGGGGAATTGGTTAAACAAGGGAAAACCATCATTCTTATATCATCTGAGATGCCTGAAGTGCTCGGCATGAGCGATAGACTCATGGTACTTTCAGGAGGCAAGGTGATGGGTGTGCTTGACCGGAACAAGTTTGAACAACAAAAGATAATGGATATGCAATTTGGTGCTGTTTATCATTAATAACGAGGTCAGGAGAAAGTTCCATGATGTCTATGAATGAAATGGGTCAAAACCAAGCTAGAAAAGGGAGATCGAATCTTCAAGCGCTCGTCATGCTGTTTGTATTGATCGGCATGTTTATTGTGTTGAGTCTCCTATCTCCCATGTTTTCGCGCGTTGGCAATGTCATCAATATCTTCAAGCAGACGGCGATCAACGGTATTTTGGCTACCGGCATGGCATGCGCTATTCTGGTTGGCGGGTTTGACATGTCTGTGGGTTCGACTGTCGGTCTTTCCGGCATTATCGCTGCGCTCATGGCCACCGGAGGACAAGAGGGGCTTTTTCTGCCGGTCGTTTGCTCTGTTCTTGCCGGTCTTCTGGTCGGTGTTATCAATGGTGTTGCTGTAGCGTATATGAAAGTTCCGGCATTTGTCGTGACGTTGGGAACACAATCGATTGTCCGCGGTCTTGCATATATTCTGTCGGGCGGCAGACCCATTTTTGGTGTTTCCGAATCCTATGAAAAAATCGCAGGCGGTCTACTGTTCGGGAAAATCCCCTACCTTGTCATTTATTATATCGTGATTGCATTGCTCATGGGGTTTATCTTGCAATGTACTGTTTACGGACGGCGTATGTATGCTGTAGGTGGAAACGCAGAAGCTGCCCGTGTATCAGGTATTAATGTGGAGTTCATTCAAATGTCGGCTTTCGCTATCTGTGGCCTGATGGGAGGTATTGCCGGAATGTTGTCCACTTCACGCACTGTGTCTGCCGCTCCGCTCACCGGTGAAGGCTATGAGCTTGATGCGATTGCTTCATGCGTTATTGGTGGGTTCAGCATGGACGGTGGCGCCGGCAAATGGTATGGCATGATTATTGGTGCATTGATTCTCTCTGTGATGAGCAATGGATTAGATATTCTCGGTGTTGCCTCATACTATCAGAGAATTCTTAAGGGAGCGATTATTATTATCATCGTTTTAATTGATGTTAGAAGTAAACGCAAACGGACATAACGGACATAATGATGAAGTAAGGCTAAGTGACCGATTGCGTCAATTGTAAAATCAGAAGCGAGCGCAAACAGGATCCATAGCGAAATGTTAAAAATGTTTGCGCAATAAATAAACCAAATAGGTTAGATTAGAAGGAGAAGAATATGAAATCGAAAGCAAAATGGTTACTGACTCTTCTGTTGATTATCTCAATCATCAGCATGAGCGTAGCATGTGCTCCCAGCCAACCTGCAAGCACGGATACAGGTGGCGAGAAGCCAGTTGATACCGGCGCGCCGGATGATGGAAAAGAGCCTGTAGTTTACTTCTGCATTTCGCACATGACGAATGCGTGGGCAATTACCGCCTCTGAATCGATGGAGGCAGAAGCTAAAAAACAGGGCGCTAATTTGACCGTTCTTGAAGCCGGACAGGACATCAATGCGCAGGTAAGTCAAGTTGAGATGGCTGTTACAAACGGTGCAGATGCCATTATCATTGAACCCGTTTCTGCCGAAGGCGCGATCGCAGCGATCAAAAAAGCGGAACAAGACGGCGTACGTGTCATCGTTTACAACCAAAACATCGCAGATCCTTCACAGGCAACGACGTTTGTCGGCGTATCTAATGCGGACATGGGCTATATGGAAATGAAGGCTGCCATTGATGCCATCGATGGAAAAGGAAATGTCGTGCTTCTGCTTGGCCCGATGGGTTCTGAAGGACAGATTGGTCGCTCTGCAGGCTACGACAAAGCGCTTAAGGAATATCCTGATGTCAATGTTGTTTTCCAAGAAGATGCTCAATGGACCACAGAAGAGGCTCTGAAGCTCGTTGAGAACTGGATTTCAACCGGAACAGAAATCAATGCAGTTGTTAGCCAGAACGATAACATGGCTCTAGGTGCCATTAAAGCGTTTGAAGACGCTGGTATTGAAGGAGTTCCTGTTTACGGCGTTGACGCTGTGGACGATGCATTAAAGGCCATCAAGAAAGGCAGACTGACAGGCACCGTTGATCAGGCGACAGCCGAACAGTCAAGATTGGCGATTGAAGTTGCGATCAAGCTTTCAAAAGGTGAAGCGGTTGAAAAAGAATATCTCGCTGAGCCGACGTTGATTGATATCAATAATATTGATAATTATTTGACAGAGTAATGAAAGTGACGCGCTTGACTTAAGATCCCGATCAAGCTTGCAAAAAAGCAATCGTTTGTAAAAGAAAATGTGATTGAGTCAACGATGGTTATTTGTACTGTCGGTGGAATCTCAATAAAACAGCGAAGGTGCGCAACGAACAACTAGCTGAGATTCAAAAGGAAAAGGGGAGTGTTTCCGTTGTTGGACACTCCTCTTTTCCGCAGGCATTATAGACTAGATGATGTCGTCGAGGAATTAGTGGCCGTCGGATGAAAGGTAGGTGATTTCGCCAAGGCTACGCAATATTTAGAAAATACAGGTGTTTCACTTTTTTTGTGTCGGTTTTGGGAAACTCCCATACTGAATAGAGAATCTCGAAGTGGGTGAATTCCGTGGGCTAGACAGAATAACGTCTTCATATCGGAAAGGAAGGAGAGAAAAACATGTCTTTTATCAAAATATTGGACTTGAAAGTGTTTTGCGAGCAAGCCCTTGTGAAAGAAGGGATGAGGGAAAAATACGCGTCATTGGTTGCATTCGTGTTATCTGAAACAGATGCTTACGGAATACATTCTCACGGCACAAAGAATCTTCACAATTATATTCGCAAATTTCGGGCAGGAGGAATGAATATTCAAGCCGAACCTGTTGTCATAAAATCAGATGCAATTGCAGTGATAGATGCCCAGAACACATTGGGCATGATACCCTCAGTCAAAGCAATGACACTTGCGTCGGAACAGGCGGAAAAATGTGGTATTTCGCTCGTCACTGTTAAAAACAGCAATCACTTCGGAGCAGCCGGCGTTTACGCCAATATCGCTGCCAAGAACGGGCTAATCGGTTTTGTTTGTAGTAATGTTGATCCGAATATGACTGTTCCTGGTGCACGGGGCATGGTTATCGGGAACAATCCGATTGCTTTTGCGTTACCGGCTCTTTCCATGCCTTCGATTTTCTTAGACATTGCGTTGAGCAATGTGGCGTCCTTGAAGGTTGTTCAGGCGCGTCAGGATGGTAAAAACGTTCCGAGCACATGGATTGTAGACAAAGATGGACTGCCTACAACTGATCCGTCCCGCTATCCTGAAGAAGGCGCAATGCAACCTATGGCTGCCCATAAGGGATATGGTCTCTCTGTACTTGTGGAGGTGCTGACAGGGATATTATCCGGAAGCGCAACCAGTGTTGAGGGTGACATTGTGTCTTGGATTTTTGAATTGGATCAGCCAAACAACGTCTCACATACGTTTATTGCGATTAATCCAAAGCAGTTCGGCGTCGCTGATATTGCCTCCCGTGCACAACGTTTGGCAGAGTGTTTATGGCAGATGCCCAAGGCTAAGGGTTCCAAGCGTATCTACGTTCCAGGGGAGATCGAGTGGGAACGCCACAAAAAAGCAGAGCAGGAAGGTATCGCACTTCCCGGCGACGTTGAAGCGTCTTTGCAAGGCCTAGCCGACGAGTTAAATATTGACTTGCCCCTCTACACATAAATCTTACTGAAAATTCTGTCAATATTTTTACGCAGTATTGCTTATAATAAGAATCCATCAGAAATGTTACACAGGTACATCAGTTAGATCTTTTAACAGGGTGATCTGATAAGAGTCTTTCGTAGAATTTTTGATGAAGATTGTAACAAGGTTTCATCAAAGAACCCGTGAAAATCATTTGATGAAACTCGCAATATGACTTTCTCAGATACATTTTTCTGCTTGATCTTTTAAGAGACTCTCACCCAGAGGTGCGATTCTATAATGCATTCGAAATGACAGAAGAGTATACAAACTAATCGTACTTTATCAACTGATCTATTGATCTATAATAATAATTAAGAATTCGAAAGTTACTATAAGATGATGACAGAAAGGAGCGTTTTTCATGCTGGATTTCAGTTTTTATAGTCCGACGTATTTTGCCTTTGGGCGAAACAGCGAGTCTCGTGTAGGAGAATTGGCACGACGGTTCGGGGCAACGAAAGTGTTATTGCATTATGGGCAGGGCTCGGTGATACGGTCCGGGTTGCTTGACCGCGTTGATACGTCGCTTCAAGAGGCGGGAATTGAGACTGTTCGCCTTGGGGGTGTTGTGCCGAATCCTGAAGCATCTAAGGTTTACGAAGGCATTGAACTTTCTCGGAAGGAAGGTGTCGATTTTGTTATCGGTGTCGGCGGAGGGAGTGCCTGTGATTCGGCGAAAGCGATTGCCGTAGGCGTCCCCTATGATGGCGATTTTTGGGATTTTTACAAAGGAGAGAAAAAGGTGGAATCTGCGTTGCCGGTTGCGACGGTGATCACACTTGCCGCAACGGGCACAGAGGGCTCCAATTCTAGTGTGATCACACATGTGGAGAACAATCGCTCGAAGTTTGGTGTTAGCTCAGATCTCATCCGTCCTGTTTTTTCAATTATGAATCCCGAATTAACATTCACATTGCCGCCATACCAGACAGCGTGCGGTATTACAGATATGATTGCCCACATCATGGAGCGTTATCTTACAAATACTGAAGGCGTTGAACTAACCGATAGCATGTGTCTTGCGGTCATGAAAACCATTGTTCATCAAGGTGCAATCGCAATGAAAAATCCGCGCGATTACTATGCGCGTGCCAACCTGATGTGGGCCGGAACTGTCGCGCACAATGATAGTCTCGGTATGGATCGCGAACAGGATTGGTCAAGCCACAAGTTGGAGCATGAGCTTTCTGCATTGTATGGTGTAGCGCATGGTGCCGGACTTGCGGTGATGATGCCGGCTTTTATGGAATATCAGCTCGACCATAATCCGAAACGCATGGCGAGATTCGCAACGGAAGTTTTTGATGTTGAGCCTTCTGATGATGCGATAGTGATTGCAAAAGAAGGTATTTCCCGTTTTAGAGCATACTTGAAAAGCATCGGCATGCCGTTGACACTTCGGGATATGGCTATACCTGAAGAAGACATTCCGCTGATGGTTTCTCGTATTCAAATGAATAACGGCGATTTATTAGGGTTCTATCGCCCGCTCAACCGTCAGCAGATCGAAGAAGTGTATCGACTCGCGTATTAGGTCAGATCGTGGCGTCATAACGCACAGATTTGCTTGCAATACCAAGTCGTTCAACCAAGATAACATCGAATGCAAGTATCAGCTCGTCTGCTGAGTTTGATTGCGCGGATAAGAATTTATTTGTTTTCTTGCCGAGCCAAATCGTGCAGTTAAAAAAAGATCAAATACAAGGATAGACTTGCCCTGATGTTTTGTAGTGAAGACAAAAATTTCTTTTAAAATAGGGGCTACTGCCCAAAAGCGTATTTTGCCTGAGGCCTCCAAATAAGACCTCGTTGCCATAGCTGAAAAAAAGTCAATAAAAGATCCCGCAGGCTCTTTTTCAGGTTCATTACGATCGTAATCAG
>JAAZKK010000095.1 GCA_012799825.1 Clostridiaceae bacterium
CTACTCTCCTACTTCAAAGTGCAAGGGTTTCAACGCTTTTATGCCTTTTCTCTTGCACCTATTGTACCTAATATGACCCTGTAATGCTCTGATTTCAGACCTTTGAAAATCGTTCAGTGACCCCTAACTTAGGATTTTTATATGAAAACGCAGTCGCCCAGACGATCGCGTCAATGGGGCATGAATTGTACTATCATACCTGGGATAAGGAGGGTTCGGACCATTATTATGAAATTGATTTCTTATTAGCAAGAGAAGATAAAATTAGCGCAATTGAAGTTAAGTCGTCCGGACTCGGGAAATTTAAGTCCCTAAAGAATTTTCAGAAAAAATATTCTAAAAATATAGACCGAGCGATCGTTTTGTCGCAAAAAGATTGCTCAAGAAAGGAAGGTATAGATTTTTTGCCCATATATATGGCGAATTATTTGGATCTATAAGTAGAGCGTCGGGTAGATTTGGCAAGATCGAGGCAAGGCAGATCTACCCTGTTTACCTTTACACTAAACTCCGGTGATTTTATAGCCTAGAACCTGCTGCGCAGGCATCAAAGGCTTGGGATAAGTCGATTAGCGGTCTATATCCAGTATAATAGGTGCAAGCAAAATGCATGATGTTAATGAAAACCCTGCACTCGGAGTGTGGCTATCTGATTACGATCGTAATGAACCTGAAAAAGAGCCTGCGGGATCTTGTATTGACTTTTTTTCGGCTATGGCAACAAGGTCTTATTTGGAGACCTCACCCAAAATACGTTTTTGGGCAGTAACCCCTTAAGTAGATCGCAGAGGATTAGATGGAGATCTCATAGAATCTGAGATGAGAGAAAAGCTGCTGAATTTCCTCAGTTTGCATGGACAATTTTATGAGATCCCGTCTCGTTGAATCTTTTTACCCTCTACCGGGACGGTACTATTTCCAGCCAGTATCCATCCGGGTCCTTGATAAAATAGATTCCCATGGAGGGGTTTTCGTAGCAAATGCAGCCCATCTTTTCATGCGTTATATTTCCCAATGGGTTTCTTTTGTCGTATCCAGCAGAATTGTTTCCGCTTCCCGAAAGGCGGGAAGCTCGCCTAATCCTTGTTCGCAGGTGGAAACCCGAGTTTCCGATTCCAGAAAGGCGGGAAGCTCTCTAAACCGATCCACAACGCTTCTGTCCTTCCAGAAATGCATCGGCAGTACATACCGCGGACGCAGGACAGACAGAATCAGCGCCATGCCTTTCCAATAATTTTCCTCTAGCCGACCGTCCAGAACCGCGAAGGCGACGTCAATAGTCGTGTCCGAAATCTTCCGGATCTCTCGTTTGAAAACGGTCTCTTGTTGATCAAGCCAATCCTGATCTTCGCCGGGCCAGTCCCACCAATGAAGATCTCCCGAATGAAAGAGTGTTTTACAAGCGGTTTTGACGAGAAAGGCGATGCCTTCGTCAGTCGAAAGAAGTGTCATCACCGTGCCAAGCCCTTCGATCGCGTATGTCCTGTCAGCATCCAAATACTGGACATCACGGTCTTCCGGCACAGCCGGATTCCCCTTGATATCAAACGACAGGAGATATTTCGTTCGATGGTGAATGTCCGCAAGAGAAAAGATATCAGGGTTAAAATGATCCGCATGAGCATGGCTCGCAAATACAAACAGCGGTTTTTCGTCCGGCCTCTCTCCTAAAAACGAAAGATCTCCATAATAATAATCAAACAGCAGCAATACGCTGTTCGTTTCGACGAAAAAACCGCTGTGCCCCAAATAATCAATTTTCATGGGCAAATACCATGCCTCCTTTACTTCTCTCTCCTATAATAGTGAATAAGGGCCTGAGTTCCCAGATCGCCCATCCCCTTGTCTTCCAATTCCTGATATTCACTCAAAACCTGACTGAGAACATCAAGCGATAATCCCTCAGCGACGGCTTCTTCGTCTGCCAGCTTTAAATCCTTGAGCAAGTGCTTCAGATAGAAGCCTGGGGCATAATCTTCGGAGATAATTTTTGGCCCAAAAGTATTAAGCTGAGCGCTGCCGGCAGCACCTTTCGACACAGCTCCAAGCAGAGTGGTCAGATTGAGCCCTTTCTTCTTTGCATAAGTCAAGGCTTCACAAACGCCCGACAATGCACCGGCGATCATGATCTGATTCGCCAACTTGGCATGCTGTCCATTCCCGGCAGGCCCAAAGTATGTGATCGTGGTGCCCATCGCCTGAAAGATCGGCAAACAATGTTCATAGACAGATTCCTCCCCGCCAACAAGAATTGATAATGTCCCGTTTTTCGCGCCTGTGTCGCCACCGGTAACCGGAGCGTCCAGAACTTTTAATCCTCTTTTTGTTCCTTCGGCAAAGATTCTCTCTGCCAGCGTAGGACTTGTGGTGGTCATATCGATCAAAACAGAACCTTCGATGGCACTGTCCAGAATGTTTCCCGCCTTAAAGTAGACTTCTTCCACATCTGTCGGAAATCCGACGATGGTAATCACGACCTCTACGGCCTTCACACAGGAGGCAATCGTATCGTGTAGGACTGCGCCTTCCGCCACAATATCGGATACCTTCTTCGGATGTCGTGCAAAGATATTGACTTCATATCCTGCCTTCATCAAGTTCCGCACCATGCCTCTCCCCATGATTCCTACACCAATAAAGCCTATTTTTTCCATTTTTCTTTCCTTTCTTCTGTGCGAGTTTAGTGGTTTGAAAACAGATAGCTTTATTATATGTGAATTGGCTTGACCCTGTGTAATCAGTCAGTACTGTTCGAGTATAATATTTTCATAGGACAGTCGTTTGGATAGGTAGAAAGTCAAAAGAGTATTGAAACAAGCCGACCAGATATAAGCAATACTTTGACGTTTTGATGCTGTGTTTTCCATATGAAAAAATGCGAGTCAAACCCGTCGTCAACGGTTACGCCTTGCCTTGATGCTGTGCTATCTGAAAAACGCGGTTGCCGCCTGTCGCAATATTGAGCAACAGCTTCGATGCTGTGCGATCTATATGAAAAAAGTGCTTGGAAGGAGATTGCCGCAATTGAGTAAAAATCAGCTAAGCCAAATTATAAAACAGTTGCATGTGGGTATGAGGATCATAAAATCTGCCATAGCCGTCTATTTGTCTATAACCATCAGTTTGGCTATTGACGGACAGCCAACGAGTGCTGCCGTCGCTGCTTTCATGTGTACCAGATCCAGTAACGAGGCCACTGTGGATATGGGTAAAAATAGGACGATCGGCACCATGATAGGCGCGACGTATTCTTTACTTTTCATTCTTGTCGTAAAATGTTTTAATGTAGAGTTTTTTAGCCATGGTTATTATATTATGGTCAGCCTGCTATTAATACCTGTAATCAAGACAACTCTTTGGCTTAAGATTGCCGATGCAACTGTTGTCGCCTATGTAGTGGTGCTTCTTACACTTCTCAACTATGTTAGAGACGGAGACCCCTATTTACGCATACTCTACAGGCTTGTAGATACGGCGATAGGTGTTATTATCGCAATCATTGTCAATAAACTATTACCTAGGAAAAAAGCTGAGAAAGGGGAGATAAAAACGCAATAGAAGAAATCACTAAGGCCAATGCTGAATCATTGTAATATACATAGATTTGTAGAGGATTTTAAAGAATTAGCGTAAAACTGGAGCCGGCGCTAGAGCCTGAGCGGGAATGGCGTCAAGAACTCGAATCAATGTCTTTTTCGAAACCGATTACATTTTATTCGCGAAGATGATGATCTGAATTTTTGAATATGCACATTAATAATTCACGAAATATTCACAAAATATGCGTTCTCCGCCTAGCGAGGAGGCGGAGAACGCAATTGACACATAAATTATTGGCAGATATAATACATAAAAATGAACAGAAAATCGACTTTTTAATGTAACATTCAACACAAAAAAGATGAATAAAATGGAAATGTATGCTAAGCTAATTAGCGGATATCGTTTCGATCCATCTCAAGATCCCAAAAGAATAATATTTGACCTTTATGCATTAACGATACGTTTGTATCGTAGAATAAAAACCAAATACATTGCATAAGCGTAAGGCGATTGTGATGATCATCACAAAATCTGCGGCAGGACCAACTCAGTCACTTTGGCATTTAGATAAGGGTTGGACAAAAACGAAGGTTGGAATCCTTGCATTCGACTTTTCTCTAACGATAATGGTCGAATGGCAAGGCGGGTGAAGATGTGAAGTAAAAATCTCTGTTTAAGAGAAAAAGGAGGATTTTCTAATGAGGAGAAAAGTATTCAAGAAACTGTTGTTTACAGTATTGGTATTTGCATTAGTTATTGCCTGTTTGACGGGATGCGATGCCAAAGAAGGTGATGGAGGAGCGGCAGCAAGCGTCGACCTTTTAGACAAGATTTTAGAAAAAGGTAAAATGACGGTCGGTGTTAACCCTCCCGGAGAGCCTATCTGCTTCTACGATGATGCCGGCAATTTAATCGGCTACGACATCGATTGGGCAAACAAACTAGGAGAGATCCTTGGCGTAGAGATTGAATTTGTTGAAGTCAATGGTGATAATCGTATTAGCGCCGTTACTTCCGGTCGTGTAGATCTTATTTTTGCCAATATTACGGGCAATTTAGAAAGAGCAAAAAGCATTGATTTTTCTATCCCCTATTTAAGAACGGGCATTAAAATGGGTACAAGAGTAGGCTTGGATGAAATCGAGACCGTTGAAGACCTAAATGATCCCAAGTACACGGTCGCCATTGTCAGCGGAACGACGGGTGAAGATCTTGTGTTAAAGTATGCCCCAAATTGCAAAATCTCATACGTAACCAGCTATCCCGATCAGTGCTTGGCGCTTCAAGAGGGAAAAGCGGATGCGATTTTTGAAGACGGCACATCGATCGATTTTACAGCGGGTAAGGCAGATTATCTGGTGGCGAAGGAAAAGGTTTACACATCAGATCCGATCTGTGTTGGTTATGCCAAAGGGAATCCTGAGCTCGGAAGATACCTTGATATGTTTGTATCGTCTATGATCACAAGCGGATGGCAAGCTGAAGAATACTTCAAGTGGTTCGGTTCAGAATACACCGGAACTTTAAATACGCTGTGGTAAAACAAGTGTTGTAAGGTTGTCTAAGATGGCGAGTGTAGGGATTCTTCGGGATTCCTGCACTCCCTTCTTTGTTATCTTTTATTTGCAAAAGAGACGGAAAGGTTTTTAGTGTGAAATTAAATTATCGCTTTCTAAAGAATCCGCAGTATATCGCGCTTTTGAAAGAGGGAGCTTTAAATACTCTAATTATTACTTTCTTTTGCTTGATTTTCGGTTTTTTGCTTGGACTCATCTTTGCCTTGATGCGCCAATCTAAGGTAAAAATTTTTCGTATCATTGGTGCTTTTTGGGTGGATTTTTTAAGGAATACGCCCTTTCTGGTACAAATTTTCTTCTTTTACTATGGATTGCCGGTGCTCGGAATTCAGACGAGCCCGGTTATAACGTCGATTATTGCACTGAGTATCAACATTAGCGCGGTAAACTGTGAGGCGATTCGTGCAGGGCTGATGGCCGTTAAAAAGGATTATTTTGATTGTGCTTACGCTCTCGGCTTCGATAAAATCCAAACCATTCGCTACGTAGTATTGCCGATCTCCCTTCGTGTCGCATTTAAACCTTTGGTCAACAACTTTATAAACCTGATTTTAACAACTTCCACTTGTTTTTCGATTACGGTTGTTGATTTGATGGGGGCAAGTAAGATTATTAACGGAAGAGTAGATCGACCATTTGAAATATATATGATGCTTTTAGTGATGTATTTTTGTTTATTAACTCTTATCTCTATTATTTCTAAAGCAATTGATAAAAGAATTGCCATCAAGCTGTAGAGAGGAGAAGTAATTAATGCAGGATGTACACACTATAGGTAAATATGCAGATTTCGCTGTAGGCGATATACGTACATTTGCAGAGGCTTGCGGAGTAACACTTTCCGTTACACTGCTGTCGCTTTTGATAGGCACTGTGATAGGTATTATTTTTGGGCTGATTCGTTGTTCAAAAAACAAGCTCATCCGTTTTCTTCCATTAATTATTATGGAACCGCTTCGCAATTCGCCTCTGGTAGTACAGTTGTTTTTAGTGTACTACGGTCTTCCTGTTATGGCGGGCATTCTTTTAAAAGATTACACGGCTGCGATAATTACGTTGTCATTAAATACAGCCGCTTTTTTCGGAGTGTTGGTGCACAACTCAATACTGGCAATACCTGTTTCGCAGTGGGAGGCGGGCTATGCGTTAGGTCATGGGAAGTTTTCGACATTTATTAACGTTATTGCAAGACAAGCTTTGCGTCTTTTGATTCCTCAGGCCATTACACTGTATATTGGCCAGTTGCAGTGCTCTTCAATCGTCTCCTTGATTAGCTTAAGAGATATTACAAGAGTGGGACAGTTGCTGTCTGTTAGGACGATGAGGCCGTTTGCGGTGTGGGGAATCGTATTCGGATTATACTATTTGGTGTCATTCCCGTTGGCACGATTGGCCGACTATTTGGCAAAACGAATAGATTATACATATTGATGGGATGAAGCATATGGCAATGATCGAAGTAAAAAATGTAACAAAACAGTTTGGAGATTTAACGGTACTAGATAATTTTAGCGTTGATTTTGACCACAGCGGTGTGACCGTTCTTATAGGACCGAGCGGCACAGGAAAGAGCACCCTTCTTCGTTGCATTAACGGCCTTGAAAAGATAGACGAAGGGGATATTTTGGTCGACGGTTTATCAGTAAATAACAAAAAGAACCTAAAGCAGATTAGGAAAACGTGCGGCATGGTGTTTCAGCAGACCGTCATTTTCCCGCATATGAATGTCCTTGACAATTTGACAATGTCGCCCATCAAGTTGCTGCGCATGTCTAAAGCGGAGGCGGAAGATAAAGCAAGATATTATTTGGATAAAGTCGGTTTGGCATCAAAAGAAAAATCCAGGCATAACGAGTTGTCCGGAGGCGAACAGCAAAGGATCGCCATTGCAAGAGCGCTCATGATGAGCCCGGAAGCGCTGCTTTTAGATGAAATCACCTCTGCTCTCGATCCGGAAATGACAAGAGAAGTCTTAAACATTTTGGTAAACCTGGCAAAAGAAGGTGTATGCATGCTTTGTGTGACACATGAAATGTCTTTTGCAAAGGAAGTTGCCAGTCGGATTCTCTTCATGGAAGGCGGAAAGTTAGTTTGTGATGTGTCAAAGGATGATTTCTTTGGCAGTGTCCGAGAGGAAAACGAAAGAATTAATAAGTTTTTAAGTTTTATTGGCGAATAAACAGGTAGTCTTGTGAAATCTCCAAGAATGCAGGTTTTAGCACTGTCAAATATTTTTCGCCACGCTGGACTCCTGCGAAATAAAAAGTCAAGTCCAAGATGTGGTGTACATTCTCTTCCTTGATTGCAGTTAACCTAAAGATGTGCTGATCAGCGAAGGGATCGCCATGAGGTTCGCCGCGGCGATTCCTTCGCTGTGCGTAGAATGGTTTTTAAACAAAGTTTTCCGCGGTTTGGCTTCTTCTCAGGGCAAACAAACCTAGAGAAGCGAACACTACCAGAAACCCGGTGAGGGCGAGCAGGTCTGTGCGTTGAACGAGGAGCGACTGACCCTTTTGGATGAGCGTCATGGCATCGTTGGCCCAGTAGTGGGGAGTGATCATAGCCAATTTCTGCATGAAGGAGGGCATCAGCCAAAGAGGCCAGAAACAGCCGCCCAGCATGCCGAACACCACGGTCACAATAGGAATAATTGAGGAGTAAATCGCTCGGGACTTGACCGACAGGGCCAAGAAGATGCCAAAGAAGATCCAGATAATCCCATAGTAAAACCACAGCAGGTACATCGAAAGCGTGGTTCGCACCGGCATCACAAAACGGGTGATTAGATACAGTGCTATGAGGTTTAGGATCAGAAAGATCACAGCGGTTAGGAAATTAGCCATTAGGAATGCAAATTTTCCAACCGGCGCCTGGCGTACCCGGCCCAGGGTGTTCCAGTGTTTTTCGTCCAGAATAAGGCTGGTGGCCTGCATCATGCTCAAGGCCAACACATAGAACAGAAAGCCGCTGGCAAAACTCAGAGCATGGTTGATCTCGCCCGTGGTGATACTCTGAACCTTGAACCGAAAGCCCTGAGCTTCGGTCTCCTTCATAGCTTCCATCAGAGCTTGGGCACTTTCAGGCTGTCTGATGTCCCTTAGTTGGGCGAGGCTGGACAGTGTGATGTCGATGCCGGCTTTCAGGCTGCCGGTAATCTCCTGTCCTTTTAAGGTGCGAATCGGAATGTCGGGTTTGCGCGCTTGCATGAAATCCGCCTCAAAGCCCACGGGGATTGTAACCACCGCATCAACCTTCCCTTTCAGCAGATGATCGTCAATATCTCCCTCATCCACGGCCTGCACGTTGCTGCCATCCTCTGACAGGATAGTGGTGAGCGTTTCAGACAACAGGGTGTTGTCATGATCTACCACGCCGATATTCATCTTGGCGTTTTGGGATGTGACGTTGAGCAACCCTAGGGAAAACAGTATTACTGGAAGGATCAGCAGCATAAAGATCATGATTTTCCGGGCCAGAATGATCTGGCAGTTGTTTTTAATTAGCGGCAACAAGGTCACTGCCCTCCTCTCTTCGAAAAAGCACATAGGCGATCAGGAGCATTGCCAGCCCCAGACCAAGAAGCTTTAGGCTGCCTGACAGTACGGCATCGGTCTTGCCTTGGTAGATATAGGTGAACAAACCTTCGTTTATCCAGCCGATGGGAGAGATCCGATACAGTGTGTCGAATAAACCGTTGTCAGAAGGCAATTTCGAATAGCCCCCGCCCATAAACACTAAGGCGAACGTTATCAGGTTGAGAAAAACTGATGCGGCACTCGCCTTACGCATTACCTGATAGGAGGACACTCCAAGGGAAGTGACAAATATCGCCAGAGGGATCAGCATCAGCATCACCATGCCGATATTGCGATAATCAATGCCATAGACAAAATGGTTAATCAGTATCAGCACAAGCGCTTGCAACAAAATGATTACGCTGGCCGTCACCGTTTTCACAAAAAACACTTGATTCATGGGGTAGGGCGACGCCTTGAGTCGCAGCGCTGTCCTAGTTGACTTTTCCAAATCCAAGAGAGACATGGCCTGCATGGATCCGTACATCATGATCATGGTGAGCATCGTGATACCGTAGTAACCAAAGGAATCAGGCTCATTCAAACCATCAATGCCCTCCACTCTGGCAAAGCTTTTAAATCGCGGAGTCGCCTGATCAAATTTTCCCTCTTTGACAGCCAGAAAAGATAAATTGGCCTGTTTGACGAAGGCATTGGCGTACATTTTCACCAGCATCGCTTCCAAGCTTCCCTTGTCGTCGCTGTGGAGGATCAGGTTCTTGTCCTTCAGTTCCACGTATTGCTTAAGTGTTCCCGCGTCCACGCGGCGATTCACTTCGGCCTGTTCCGTTTCTTCAAAGGTGATGCCGCTCTCTTGACCGTTTGCGATAAAAATGTCTGACAGCATGCCGTCCTCCGACACGATGGGCACCTTTACCTCAGGCAGATCAATGACATGTCCGTTTGTGGAAGAGAATGCGGTGCCCAGCACCCAGGTGAGAACCACCGGGAACAGCAGCATGAGCAGTATCGTTTCAGGCGCTGTGATCAGGTGCAACGCTTCTTTTCCCAAAAATCGCAGTGTGCGCATCTCTGGCCTCCTAATCTCTCAAACGCTTGCCGGTAAGAGTCAGGAACACGTCCTCCAGGTTGGGCTCCTGTGTAGCCATGTCCAGAATCTCTGTGTGATGCTCAGCCAGCACGTCAAGAATATCCCGCAGCTGGCTATTCTTGCTGCTGCAGCGAAAGCGCAAGGTGTTGCCGGAAACGTCAATCTGCTCCACCCCCGCTACTTTGCGTAAAGCCTCCAGCGGTGGTGTCCCCTTCACATTGAGGTTGATAAACCAGTGCTCTTCGATCAGGCCGCGCAGTTCCGCCAGGTTGCCCTGAGCTACGATCTGTCCCGTGTCCATGATGGCGATGCGATTGCACAACTGCTCCGCCTCCTCCATGTAGTGAGTGGTGTAAAGAATGGTCATTCCCTCTTTGTTAAGCTTCAGTACGGACTCCATGATGTGGTTTCGGCTCTGGGGGTCAATGCCCACGGTAGGCTCGTCAAGTATCAACAACTTAGGTCGGTGTACCAAGCCGCAGGCAATGTTAAGACGACGCTTCATGCCGCCGGAAAAAGTCTTCACCTTGCTCTTGGCTTTGTCCTCGAGTCCCACAAGCGCCAAAGTGTCCATGGACTGACGTTTGAGTTTGGCGCCTTTTAAACCGTACAGCGAGCCGAAGAAGCTCACATTTTGATACGCCGTCAGGTCGTTATAAATCGCCAGATCCTGGGGCACGATGCCCATCATGTATTTCACCTGATTAAGGGACTTGTCCAAATCCATCCCGCCGATCGTGACCGTGCCCTTATCCTTTTTAATTAGTCCGGTAATGATGTTGATGATGGTGGATTTGCCCGCGCCGTTTGGTCCAAGAAGACCGTAGATTTCTCCTTCGCTGACAGAAAAGCTGATATCGCTCACCGCCAGAATGTCCCCATAGCGCTTTACGAGTTTTGACACATTAAGCATGATTATTTCCTCCTTATGCCCTGATGATAAATAAAAAAAAGGTGGCTTCCCAGTCAGGAAAGTCACCCTCGGACATGACAAAAGTCATGTTTTATAGTTCGCCTTTTATGTGGCTGATGGCAATCTGAGTGCGGTGTGAAAGGCCGGACTTTGCTAGAATGGCGGTGATATGGTTTTTAACGGTGCCCTCTGAAATATAAAGGGAATCGGCAATCTGGCGGTTGGAAAGTCCCTGAGCTATGGCGGCTACCACTTCGCTTTCCCTCTCTGACAACTCTGCCAGCTTCTCCTGTCCTTCAGGCTTCAAGCTACGCCTGAGGGCCTCCATGGCCACAGCGTCGAACACGCTTTTCCCCTGATGCAGCTGCACAATTGCCTGTACGATGGCTTGGGGTTTTGCGCTTTTCAAAAGGTACCCGTGCGCGCCGGCTCTTAAGGCACGCACGATTTCAACGTCGTCGTCAAAGGTTGTCAACACGAGCACCCGGGTCCTCTCCGCGACCTCCGCCAGTACATCCAGGCCGCTTTTAACAGGCATGCGCAAATCAAGCAGCATCACATCACACAGCGCCGACCACCTGAGAGCGTCAAGACCGTTCTCCCCCTCGCCTACGATGCGGATGCCCTCCTTGCCCTCCAGCAGTATCTTCAGAGATTCCCTGATCAGCGCATCGTCATCAATGACCGCTACCCGTATCATCACGCACCTCCCTTCTTGGGATTAGGGTAATTACCCGCATACCCTGATCGTCTTGCAAAAGCAAGTTGCCGCCGTATTCCGCCACCCGCTCCCGCATGCCGCCGATGCCCATGCCTTCAACAGGATTTTCACAGCCCCTGCCGTTGTCGCGCACCTCCAGGCGCACCACGCCCGGAAGAGCCTGAAGGCGGATGTCCACCTGTGTGGCACCTGAATGGCGAATGATATTGGTGAGAGTTTCTCTGAGGTTGCCCAGAAGCACCTGCCAGACCCCGGCTGGTAAATCATCCAGCGATCCCTCTTCATTAAAAGAGGTGACGATCCCGCTGTCCAACCGAAATCGGTCGATCATCGCCCGCATCTCAGCGGCTTTTAGCGCGGGCACATCCGCCCGCATCTGGTGAACCGCTTCGCGAACCTGATCAATACCTTGGCGCAACATACCGGTGGCGCTGTTCAAAAGGTTCCTAGCCCTGTTTGGGTCATCGTCCAGCAACTCCGTCGCGGCCTCCAGCTGTAAGATAGAGGCGGTCATGCTGTGCCCCAGCAGGTCGTGGATCTGCTGGGCGATGGCTCGGCGCTCCTCCAGTCTCAGATTGAGGGCGATTTGACTGTCATAGTTTTCTTTAAGAAAGAGATAGCGGAGGTTGTTTTTCTGGTTCACTTTCAGCTGGGTGTTTTCTCTGGTGAGGGCCAGCCTCTGCTCCTCGCGCTTGGCGAGAAAGATATACAATACCGCGTAAAACAGGTAGGATAGCGCCAGAATCTCCGGATGATACGGCCACAGAAAATACAGCAGCCCCAGATTTATTGACGTAAACACCGGATGCACCGCCAGTGCCAGTGCTCTGGCAGCAAAGAAAAACAGCAGCAACACAAGGATCGTCTCAAAACTCTGAAAGACATTCAGAGCATAGGCGCCGTAGGCCGTCAAAATCACTGCATCTGTCAACAACAAAAACAGCTTCACCCGGCCTTCACCTCCTTATGTAATCAGATCATTTCTTTTGTTGTATGAGAACAGCCTTCGCTGTCTTCATTATATGGAAACACATTATAAGGAACAAATCGAAAGTTCAGTTTAGGACGCTAGCACTCTGAACTAAAACAACAACGCCTTAGATAGAGCCTACTGCGCAGGCATCAAAGGCTTGGGATAATTCGATTAGCGGTCTATATCCAGTACAATAGGTGCAAGAGAAAATGCAAGATTTTATTGAAAACCCTTGCACTTGGAGTATGGCTATGAATCGACGACTCTCCAAGCCAGCTGTGAACGGTAGAAAGCACGAAACGGGTGCTATCCGGAACGTGTTCTTGCTGACAAGATCTATCGCACGCGAAAGAACCTTCAGTACTGCGCTGAACACGGTATTGCCCTGAACGGACCTAAACTTGGCCGACCGCCAAAGAACCGACGATTATATGAGGCCCAGAAACGCATGGAGCGACAGGAAGCAGGCGAACGCAACGCCATCGAAGCCAAGCGCCGCTATGGGCTGAATCGGGTGATAACCTGTCTGTCCGGCACCAGTGCGTCCGTCATACACCTGATTGCGATTGTGATGAACCTGAAAAAGAGCCTGCGGGATCTTTTATTGACTTTTTTCAGCTATGGCAACGAGGTCTTATTTGGAGACCTTAGCCAAAATACGCTTTTGGGCAGTAACCCCGTAATTTTCTTTAATGCTTGATGATGATCGTTGCGCATACGGATGTAATCGCGAACTTGTTTATCCTCCGGCCTTCTCAAGCTGTACCGACATTTTCGCCAAGTAGCGTTTTACACTTGCTACGGTCGGTTCCAGCTTCATGTGACCAAAGATCTTGTCTTCAACGAAGAGTTCAAACTGAACACAGTAAACTGTATAACTTGTAAGGTGGACATCC
>JAAZKK010000010.1 GCA_012799825.1 Clostridiaceae bacterium
GCAACTTTGACACAAAGCCCGGATATGCCGGCGTCGACAATCCGCTGTATGATGAGGAAGAAAATAAAAATACCGTTCTCGTCCTCGGCGATGCGAAAGATTCACTCCGCAGCATCACTGAAGCCTACCGCGACGCCTGCCAAAACAACTAATTCGATCATGGAAGGCGAAGGCCAAAACTCCTTCGCTTTCCCAAAAAACAGCAAAGCCGCCAGATACATAATTTCTCGATCATTACATTTGACAAAAATGTGTGAATGACCTGATTATTAATGTGGAGCCCAAGACTCAGAAAGGACGGCAACTATGCATAACGTTACCGATTCAACGGAAAACTATCTGAAAGCTATTTACGTCATGAGCAAAAAAACCGGATCAGTCCGCTCAGTCGATATTGCGCGCTTCCTCGATGTGACCAAGGCTTCCGTCAGCGTCGCTATGCGCAAGTTGCGCGAGGCCAACTACATCAACATGGCAAGTGACGGCATGATCACCTTGCTTCCCGACGGTCTCACGATAGCTCTACGCACGTACGAGAGGCACGTCTTACTGCGCGCCTTCCTCATACATCTCGGTGTCGACGAAGAAACTGCAGACAAAGACGCTTGCAAAATCGAGCATGCCATCTCGCGTGAAAGCTTCGAAGCGCTTCAAAGGCACGCCCAGGAGATCGACCTCAAAACGCCGGAAGTATAACCTTCATTAGCTGCACTGTATTTCGCGCGTCGCGCGGTGCCCCCATACCGTCACCTATGGTTTTTTGCAAAATCTCTACAGGTGCAGGCTCGACGCGTTGCTCTTTAGACGAACTTGCCTCTCATGATTTGGCTCACCATAGCTTTTCTTCGTATGCCGAGTTTTAGCCTCACCTCTCCCCTTTAAGTTTTTCTGAACACACCTTTTTTCTATTCATTTATTTATAGGTTGTCTGTATAAAAACGGATGCTTGACATCCCGCTTTCGGCATACTACACTCTAACTGTACTATGCGATCTAGTACAGGGCAAACGGAAAAGAGCAGGTGGGCGTATGATCTATCCGGATATCAATCTAAAAAGTACCGTTCCTCTCTATTTGCAGATCAAACGGTATTACCAACGCATTGCAGCGCTAGGCCTGATTGAAGCCGATGATAAGTTGCCTTCCGTACGTGAGCTCGCCAGTGAACTCGGTATTAATCCCAACACTGTCCACAAAGCCTACAGTGAATTAGAGCTCGAAAACGTCATCTATGCCGTCCCGGGAAAGGGTTATTACCTCCGCAACCGTCCGGACGACGAACCATCTTTTGAAGAAGAAGAAATTCTCCGCCATTTCAAACAAGCGCTTCAGGTTGCTTGGACAGGCGGTTTTTCAGAAAAAGAACTTCACGATTTGCTCGATGAAAGTATCCGCGAGTCGAAAAAACAGAGACGATCCGTTCAGCAAGATTGAGCAACGTGACATCCTATTGCAGGCGCAGGGAATACAAAAACATAACATCCAAATGAGATTATGATGAAAAGGAAACCGCAACCTATGCTAAACGTCAAAAATGTTGAAACATCAGAGACTGTGGCGGCGGCATCGTTACCTCCTCCCATTCTGAGAGCGGACAACATCAGCAAAACATTCGGCTCAGTTCGAGCTCTTGACCGCGTTTCATGCTCCATCGCGGGAGCATCGATCTTCGGCTTGATCGGTTCCAACGGCGCCGGGAAATCGACTTTTCTGCGCTTGGCCGCGGGCGTTTATCGCCCCACTTCAGGTCATATGCTGTTTTCTGATCAACCGATCTATGAAAATCCCGGAGCCAAACAAACGATTCAGTTCGTCGCCGACCAGCCCTTTTTTCACTTCGAGAACCTCAAGAAAATGGCAGCGCTTTACCGTTCTTTGTATCTCGATTGGAGTCCTGCGCTATATAAGGAGCTACTGCAAATTTTCCCGCTTCAAGAAACTCAGCCTTTTAATCAAATGTCAAAGGGCATGCGCCGTCAGGCCGCTGTCATTCTGGCGATCGCAGCCAAGCCGCGCCTGCTGCTTCTCGACGAAGCATTCGACGGCTTGGATCCTGTAATGAGGCAAAATCTGAAACGCATTCTCGCGCGTCAGGTAGGGGAGTACGGCATGACCGTCCTCATCGCTTCTCAGAACCTGAAAGAACTTGAAGACTTCTGTGATCACGTCGGTTTGCTCCATCGCGGCGGGCTCTTATTCTCCGAAGAGATTGATCAGCTTCGTCTCAGCGTTGTCAAAGCGCAGATCGCTTTCCGCGAGCATGTACCTTTAGAAAAACTTCGAGATGAAGGCCTTGTTATCTTGCAGTCTCGCGCTCGCGGATCAATTATCGAGATCCTTGCCCGCAATACGGAGAAAGAGCTTCGGCAAACGGTTGAACCCCACGCGCCGCTTCTACTCGACGTGCTTCCGCTCACCCTTGAAGAACTCTTCATCTACGAATTAGGTGAACGCGCTTACAAAGTGCACGATATCCGCTCATCCGAACCGGGCGCTCACCTCATGTAGAAAGGCACTGACGTGACGACTTCAAACAGCATCCAAGGTTCAAAGACGACATTCTCGACAGACCCTTCTGGAACGGGCACGCCTGAACTATCCATAACGGACACCGATATGAGTACGCTTGGAACAAACCCTTCTGAAGTGAGCACGCCCGAACCACCCATAACGGACGCCGGCATGAGTACGCCTAGAATAAACCCCTCTGGAGTAAGCATACCCGAACCACCTAAAGCGGGCGCCGGTATAAGTACGCCTAGAACGAATCCTTCGGAAGCAGGCACCTCCGGCATCCCTCCGGTTTCTTCAGGTCACACTTCCGCTCAGCCTGCGACGCGTTGGATTTGGCAGCGCGCTCTTAGCGATACACGTTCAACGACGCTCCTGTTTCTCTTTCTATTCCTTCTTGCAATGCCGATCGCGTTGCTTGTTATTGGAAAAGAGGGGTATTTGTTGTTGTCAAAGAACTTGGCGCAAGCATGGCCGAACTATCCTTTTTTAGATGGGATCAGCACCGTTTTTTTCGCGATCCATATTCTTATCGCACTGCTTTCAGCGGCAGCATCCCTCGTTTTAGTAAACTTAAACTTTCGCTTTTTATATAAAATGCCGTCCACAGATGTGGCTTTCAGCGCTCCCTTTACGAGAACACAGCATTTTGTCGGTCGTCTTGCCGCGACGCTCACAAGCCTCTTTGTTATCTACATTGGCAATGCCATCGCAACGGCGGGCATTCTCTTCGCGTGGAAAGAACACGCGATTATATGGCAGTATCTGCCGCTTTACGCAATCACGCTACTCTCCTCATGCGTACTTGCCGCCTTTTCGGCCGTCGTTCATAGCCTTTCAGGCCGTCTCTTCGACGCGAATGTCTTCAACTTATTCTTCCAAGCGGCATGGGCGATTTCTCTTGCGATCATGCTGCAGCCTTTGAATATAGGACGACCGTACTTCCGCAAACAGTTGATCTTCGTGATGGCGCCTGTTGCCGACATTATCTACGTGGCCTTTGCAAGACATTCTGTTTGGGTGCGATTAATCCTCTCGCTGCTTTTCTGGACATTTATCGGCATCGTGGTGATGCAGCAACGCCCGACCGAAAGAGCCGAAGTCAAAATCGGCCGTTTTAAGTGGCATTCAGCCGTACAGCCCTTATTTTCGCTGTTCATCGGCATTCTGCTCGGCAACTTCTTGGAAATGTTATTCGTCATCAACAACGATTCGCTCAGAAAACACGCTGCACTATTTTATATTGGCCTCTTCGTCGGCGCTTTTCTGGGGCAACTTGCCTCCTCATCCATCAGCGGCAAAACGCTGCGACGAACCACCCGCCGCACGCCAAAGGCACCCTCCGCGCCGCCCGCACCTGCTATGCCTCGATCCGACTCAGACACACTTCAGGATAATAAAGTCCCCGCGACCGGCGCCGGCGTATCCGCTCAAAGCGCGTCGTTCAACTGCGACACCTTCAGGGCGCCAATGCCGGAAACTCTCCCAGCAACTGACGGCAAAACACCTAACCCACAGGCGGACACACCCGCGTCTACTAAGGACGAAACGACAGACGTATCGCGACCGGAAGATTTTTCTTATCCCAGAAGCAAAACAGCCGACGCGCTCCGACCGGACGTTCGTCCGCCGACTTCGACGCGACCGAACAACGGCACTGGTCGCCTGCGCTTGACGTGGCTTCTTCAGGAATGGATTCATAGCCTCGCCGGCGTCGCGCTCTACTTTTTAGTTGACGCAATCTCTTGTGGCGGCTATCTCTTCTAACTTGCGGATCAAGAAGTGACACTATAACACCACTTAAAAAGACGTTTTTTTCTTATATATCGTCGAAAGGATTTAGAAAAATGTCGACTTCAAGTCTAACGACAAAGTCATCTAACCGCGTACCACACGCGTTAATATGGAAACAGCCGCCATCCTTGTGGCTGATCCCGTTGATCTCACTTTTTATCATGAGCACGATTCCCCTGATCGCATCAAAAGGGCTTGGGTGGAGCATCGGAAGCCATGCGCTCGTCCTGATCGTTATGTCCTTTGTGCTGGCACACAGGTTTTTTGGTTTTGTTCACGATATGGCGGCATGCGATTTCTATTTTGCGCTCCCCGGACGCCGATCCAAGATGTTTTTCCATCTCAATCTCGCGTCCATGACCTACCTCATAGGCCCTTCCGCACTCATCGCGCTTCTCAACTCTTTGCTCTTTACGCTGATAAATGTCTTGCATCCGGTGCCGCCGGACGCATACACCGGCATGATGTTTTTCTTTACGATCGGCGCATCCGAACCGCTTACGGCGCTCAGCGTCATCGCGCTATATTTGAAAATCATTTATCTTTTCTTATTTCTTGAGCTATTCTATCTTTTATCCGACAAAGCGGGACGCGCCAATACAATGGCGTTGCTCATCAATTTGTTTTGGCCGATCGTGATCTATTTCTACACAGACGCGACAGTGCGCTTTCTTCCCGGATTCCCAGATAGAGTGGAACCGCTCGGAATGCCTTCCGCCCCGTGGTATGAATTACTCTTTCGCCAGATTTTGTCACCACTATCCGCCGTAATCACAACGCTTGATTTCTACGAACACTTTTGGGTATATGCCATCCTTCCGATTGCGGCATGGCTTCTTTGTAGGCATTTTTTCATCAAACGTCAAGTCGAGTACGCGCGGCTTTCAACCAAAATGAACTGGCCGTTCGCGATCACGCAGTGGATTGGCATGCTCTCTGTCACTCTGATCGGTGGGTATGCGTGCCATCATCTGCGCGCGATCATTTATGACGCGACAAAAGCGGAGCCCAACGTAATGACTCCGGCGCCATTTCTTATCGGCTGCGGTCTTGGGCTAATCCTGTCTCTTTGGATCTTTAACTTGATCCGAGGAAAAGGCAAGCTTGCATGGAAGCCTTTGATCGCTGCGTTTCTCGCCGTTCTGATCCCCTTTAGCGCATGGCTCGGCGTTGTGATGTCCGGCGCGAACGGTTACTCTGATCGTTGGCCGGAAGATGATCGCATTCGGTCGATTGAAATCTACTATCCGGACGGCAGCTACGTGTTTCAGGAAACGAATCAACGCGTCGTCGCCCTCAAGGAGCAGAGCGACATTGCCGATGTCAGCGCGCTCGTGCGTCAAGTCTTTAACGAAGATAACCTCGGACTTCGTACGCCGCACACACTACAAAGCCGGACACTTTCTGATGCCTACGTTCTGTCTCTCCTGCAACCTCAGCATAAGAACGCAGGATCACTCTTTTTCATCGACATCACTTCATTTTGGTCGGAACTTAGCAGTCACTATGTCGATCTCATATGTCATACGACAGACGGAGCAACGATCCGTCGGAAGATGGTATTGCCGTACAACCCAGCGAACCCTCACTACCGCGAGCTCCTTTTGCGCAACAACAGATTTTTGCTAGCAGAATACGGTGGTACTCCAAGTCATCTCGGCCGTTACGAACACGGCCTGTACGAAGACTTGTCAACTTTAGATGGCGTATTGCACACGACCTTGAGCGTCGAAACGACTAAGGATAACTTGACGAAGGCGGAAAGAGTGTGGCAGTCCCGTCTCGTCGCTATGGTATCTGATGAACAATATGAAGAGGCGCGAGTTGCAGAATTTTTTGCCCAAAACCTGTGTAAAACGGCAGCGCATGATCTTCTTTCGCAAGACGCCGACGCTTATAAGCAACTCGTTGACAATGCGCCTTTCATCGTCCATATTCACATAACCTATACTCCGAATAACCCTGACACTCTGCCTGCAAAAGCGGACGCAAGTACGGACGTGGGCAACGACGGGAACGCTGACACGAACGATTCGGATCAAACGTCCTCCTCAGATTCACAAGACATTTTTAACGGGAAGACCAATGTGAACACTCCGACCAGCCCTGACACTCTGCCTGCAAAAACGGACGCAAGTACGGACACAATCAACGACGGGTACGCTGACACGAACGATTCGGATCAAACGACGACGCCGGTCGCCCGGATTGATCTTAAAAACACTTCAACACCGGAATATAACTTGTCTTGGTCTGCTGATCTTGTCATTCCCGTTAACCCTGAATCAAAAGAGATGGCGCGCTTTCTTGAGGACATGTGGCTGTTCATGCGAGTTTATGTTGAATCAGAACGATAAATAACGAACCGCGTATCCGATAAGAACTTTAGATAACACCCCACAACCTGTCATACATTCCCGATCAGCACGTGATCGAGAGACTCTTGAGCTATGGCTTTCAGCTTTTTAAGCGTTGCGATCGGGGTCGCCGGTTCATCGAAATGAAAACGCGGAAAATAGCGGGAAAGATGCAGCGGAATTGATCGGTCAATCGACGCAATCCACTCAGCCTCACGGCGAATATCGCCTTCGTCGTCTGAAAGTCCCGGTACGACGAGCGTCGTGACTTCTACGTGAGCTGTTGCCGCAGCGCGTTCGATCGTTCTTTGTGTTGCGTGAAGGCGACCGCCAAGCTTTCGGTAACCCTCTTCTGAAAAAGCTTTCAAATCTATATTCCACGCCGTGATCAAAGGGAGAAGTTCCAAAAGCGGCGCCTCTTCGATCTGTCCGTTGGTTACGACGGCCGTCTCAAGGCCTCGTTGCAGCGCAAGTCTCGCTGTGTCGCGCACAAATTCATAACCGATAAGCGGCTCGTTATACGTAAACGCGATACCGATGTTGTCATAAACGCGTGTGGCCAATGCTTTCTCGACCAACGCCTCGGGACTCATGCGAACGATACGAATTGACGTATCGTCCCCTCTGGCAATCTCATGATTTTGACAAAAAGGACAGCGCATGTTGCAGCCATAACTTCCGACCGAAAGGATCATCGTTCCTTGCTTGAAAAACGCGAAAGGCTTTTTTTCAATAGGATCTAATGCAAGGCTCGTGACTTGACCGTAATTTGCAGGAAAAACGGTGCCCTCTTTCGCGGAGCGCGCCCCGCAAAAGCCTCGTTCGCCATCCTTAATCACACAATGACGCCAGCAAACCGGACACACCGCTTTGCCGGCTGACCGTTTTCTTTGATCGGCGTCAAACACGTCGGCTTTTTTCAAAGGATCCGTAATGTTATCTTCTGGATTGATGGCATCCTCCCTTTCTGTCGCTTTCAAAGTCGCGTACCAATGCGTAAGCATCCTCGAGACGCTGAATTTCTTTTGTGCGTTCAAACAAAATCTTAAAACGCCTTGATCTTTATTCTCCTTAAATTGCGGAGACACGTCTCTCAGACTTTTCTTTGACGCATCTTATTCAATAGCTGGGGATGCGCCTTTCAGACTTTTCTTAGCCGAATCTCATTCAGCTGCTGAGATGCGCCTTTCAGACTTTTCTTACACGAATCTCATTCAGTCACTGGGGATGCGACTCTCAGACTTTTTTTAGACGCATCTTATTCAATTGCTTAGATGAGCCTTTCAGTCGTCCTTATGACGAATGACTTCAAAGCGCTCCAGCGTATAGTTTTCGTGGCGATCAATGCCTGCTTTTCGGCGGGCAATGTCGACCTGCTCTTTAGCAGTGTCTACGCCCTCCAAGTTTGGCAACAGCAAGCCTCGGCGATATCCGCAGGAAACAATCACACCGTAGCGAACCGGGTCGAGTTCATCTAAAGATGTGATTGGCTCCGGATCGCCTAAGATGTCAACACTGATCTCAAGATCCATAAGCTCCGGAGGGGAGACCGCAGGAAAGCGCGGATCTTGCGTCGAGGACGCGATTGCGTTGCTGATGATCTCTTCCGCTAGAGAGGCGCGTGTAGGATGAATCGTTCCGATGCATCCGCGAAGCCTTCCATTTCGATAAAGCGTCACAAAAGCGCCGGCACGCCGGTTAAGCATTTCCTCCGGCACATCCTCCGGCACAGGCAGGATGCGGCCGTCACGGACACGAGCCTCCACCGCTGACCGAGCAAGCGCCACATAAGGATTTCCTTTTGATTGTCGATCCATTGTCAATTCTCCTTGCATATCAGAGTTCATTAGGATTGTGGTATCTTGACGGCATTTTCTGCTCAACGCATAGACCACAACATAAACCACAAGTGAGAGTAGATCCGTCCAGATGAGAGTGTCACCTTTGTCGAGCAGCTCCTCATCGCCAGACATCATCATTGTCGCACAGGCCTAATCGCACAAATCCTCATCACTAGGCGTCACCATTGTCGCACAAGTCTAATAGCCCATATCCTCATCGTCTGGTGTCACCCGTCGTCGCAGAGGGCTAATCGCTCAGATCATCACCACTAGACTAGACGTCATCCATCGGCGCACTGGCCTACTCGCTCAGATCATCATTAGGCGTCACGGAAGCCACGGCGTAACCGACGCCAAATGTGCCTTCATAAGAGAAGAGCTCGGACTTTACAGGTCGCTCTTCGAGCGCGCCAACCATCATCTGAAAAGATCGAAGACCGCATTCCGCAGCCCGATTTACAGAACGAGGATCAAATTCGAATAACGCTTCGAGATCGCCTTCGCGAAAGATGCGCGCAATCTCAGCATCAAAAACCGGCCCCTCCGGGCGCAGGCCGTACGGACCATCCGCTTTTAAGACGTGCGACAGATCACCGCTCGCGATAAAGACCGCGCGCCGACCGAACGCACGCGATGTTTCGGCCAAAAGGGCCCCGAACTTGCGATGCGTTTCACAGGAAAGACCGGAAATCCCAACATGTACGACCTTGAAATCGCGTATGGTTTCGTGCACAAAATGAATAGGAATCAAGAAACCATGATCTTCGTCTCTGCCCGGCATCAACGCTGTAGGAATATCGGCGCGGTCGAGACGTTCAAGCAGCGCATCGGTGAATTCCCTATCAAGCAAAACCGTTTCTTGAATGTTCGGAAATCCAAAAGACCGCAAGCTTGCTGAATCGCGGCTTCCGGAGGCTATGAAGAAACCGTCGGCGAACATCGGCGCATGCGGGGAACAGATAATAACGGTGTCCGGACGAAGTTCGGCTATTTCGCGCGCCATGCGCTGGTAGGCATCGATCGTGCTCTGAATTTTCTTTTCTTCACCGCGTCCGATTTCAGGAAGTATAATCGGCGGGTGCGGTACAACGTAGGCTTTAATAATCATCTCAAACCTCCCGGCTCAGTCGTCAACCAAACCATCAAACTCTGCTGTTAAGTCCAATTCTCCAGCTCTATAACCAAGACAACCTACCGGCTCTGTCGTCAAGAGCAATTCCACTGTTCTTTAGCTAGAACAACCACTCAGAATCTGTCATCAAAACAAGTTCCCCTAATCTTTAGTCAGGACACCTCCCCAGCTCAGTCATTAGTCCAAGTTTCCCGAATTTTTAGTCAACAGGTACTGCATAAAAAGAATAACTCGCGGTGCCTTCATATTTATCTGAGCTATCCCATCTCGCGAAAACTTCATATATATAGCCGTCATCTTTAAGCGCTATGGTAAAATCGCGAACGGGGACAGGCTCGTTTTCTGCGGAAGTATTGCCCCAATAGATATCACTCCAGCACCACACCGTTATCGTATCGGGAGCGATACTAAATTGCAAAACAGCATCGATTGAGTTTTCCGCTGAGTTCGACGTCGGCGCCACCTGCAAGATCGGCATATATTCTTTAGTGTTAGAATCCAACGGGTGCAGGCAGTCAATATCAACACCTGACCACGAGCCGTCGTCCTTTTCAAAACTCCAAGAGGTCGTTCCCATCATTGCCTCAATGCTGCTGTTCCACGTGCTGACCGTTAAGGCAGGCGCATCCTTAAAAATGTCATCCGATGTGGCTGCCCTGTTCAAGAAGGCATCGATATCCTCCGTCCTTATATCGATGTAATCATCTTGGTCACTTGCTGAAACAAGCCTAACATAGATAGGCTCCGAGTCAGGAATCCCGCCAATCAGCAGATAGTAATCAGCATCTATTTCATAACGGAAGATATGAAGGCCGGAACCGATATCCCGACTCTTATATGGTTTAAAGTCGCTCCAGCTAAGCGCGTTGCCTTTTATCGCCAACTCTTTGACTTTTGCCATTGTCAAGGTCGAAAAGGCGGGCTCTGTGACCGTCGTTATATTGTTGGCAATATCAGAGACTACCGGACATATTGTGTCGCTTGATCTAGGGGACTGATCATTATTACAACTCGCCAGCGACAGAACAATAAAAACTGCGACGAGCAAAACCGAACATCGTTTCATAATAAACACCTCCTTTCCGCATCAAAAGAGATGCGCCGGCACGCCGTTTGTTTTAGGCGCAAAGGTTTTTATCATTGGTATAATTATACTTGATAAGCAAACGTAAAACCTATTCGTGGTTTCCTTGGATAATAGAAGTTGCTCATTTCAAGAATGAAGGACAGTTATCGTGGCTTATTGTTGTGGCCGTGGTAGGCTGAAGCCATTGTGTGTTCCATTTAGATGCTTGAGCCTTTACAATACCGTTCCATCACTTTCGCATAAACTTGAGTTGATGCAATACTTGAATGTCCGAAGAAGCTTTTTATGACGAGAAGGGGAATCCCGCCCCAACCATATGTGTAACCATTGTATGCCTCATTGAATGTGGTGAATAATGGCCAAGAAACTATTCAGGATGCTTTTTTGAAGAAATATCAAGGTGTTGAATGCGTATGCTGCATTTATCGTTAATACTCATACAAGTGTGCGCTCGAAAACATTTGGGAAAAAGCAAGAAACCTAAAGAAATAATGTGAGTCGGGTAGTAAAATAGTATACAGTGCGAGTTGTCGATTGCACAGTTTTTTCACATTAATCAGGAGTGTTGCA
>JAAZKK010000109.1 GCA_012799825.1 Clostridiaceae bacterium
AAAATGACATACCCGGAGGATATGGCACTTGCGGAACACATTATTCTTCATCGCCGGAACGGTTGAGGCAAGATTTGCATAATAATCATGACATCTTTTCCTGTATTACCATGATGGGCGATCCTTTTACCTTGAATTAATGCATATTCGAACTGTTTTTCTGGTATAGATTACTAGCACTTTTATCTGACTCATGGTAAAGTAAAAATTACAAATGTCAGGACATCAGTAACAGGTAAGTTCCTGCTTCTGATTTGTTCTTTTATGGTGACGTTTTTGACATGGCAATGGCAATAGTCACAAGGTTAGGGTGCGGCCACCACTATACGAGCCGTGCTTTTAACATGAAAGCTGAATGAAATCGTATCGACTTTCTGCGATAATCATGAAGCAATGAGTCATCCGTCATTATTTTGGAGGTATGCATATGGCAAAGGGGATCACGCCAACGACAACAAGACTGGCCGCAACCGTCAACGCTCGATATTATCCCGTTGAGGGCGTTGCGGACGCGTACTGCATGGACGGCAAATTGCCCGGCAAACGCGAAACGCGCTCCGTCAACATGACCATGGACCGCGAATCGCGCGGCTTTTTGATTGCCGTCTACGGGTATCCGATGGACGGTCGAAGTAAAACGGAAGCCGGAGCCCGAGCACTCGTCGAACTTTCGGATGAGATGTCAGGCAGCAATGTAACCATTGATAATGCGATCAATGATCTTGCAGAGGCGGCTCTCGAGGTGACAGGGCGTCTTGAGGTTCGCCAAGAGGCGACTCGTGATCCTTATTTTGCCGGCATCATGGTGCATGACGGCGAAATGGCCGCTCTCACGGTCGGCAACGGCATCGCGCTGATTTTCCGCCACGATGTGCTTTATCCTCTGACAAGTTCCGTACGTGATTTGAAAGCGACGGATCTTTATGGCGATCCCGTCGACGGGATTGACGATTTTATCGCGGGAGATGCCGGCACGATTTCCTATTCGAATATCGCGCAACTCGAAGAAGGTGACCGCTTCATCCTCTGTAACGAGGATCTTTATCAATCGATCGGGCAGGATGGCATTTTGCGCATATTGAGCGAATCTGATGATCAG
Source organism: Clostridiaceae bacterium (assembly GCA_012799825.1). Classification (GTDB taxonomy): domain Bacteria; phylum Bacillota; class Clostridia; order Saccharofermentanales; family DTU023; genus UBA4923. The sequence continues at coordinate 1,100 of JAAZKK010000109.1, forward strand.
ATGGACGCCTCCGGTGAGATGATCACCTACGCCGCTGCCAACATGCCCGGCAAGCCGCTGCAGATCATCGCCATCTCCGTTGAGAAACTCATAATGGAAGATTCGCCGACGTCTCGTTTTAGTCTCGGCCGTTTTGCTACACAAGCTATGGAACCGGTTCGTGATGTTCCGCAGGCTCGCCCTGATCCGAAAGCGCATCCTGCGTCCGATGTTTCGGCAACGCAGCGCTATCAAAAGCAAGACCGGCTTGATTTCCCTCCACCGAAGGAAGAACCGCCGATAGAGCAGGCACCGCCTAAAACGCCTTTTGACCGCATCTACACAAGTGCCGCTTCTGACGTTCAGACCGCTCCCGCCGATGACTTGCCTTGGTCCTCGCCGGATGCTCGAGTTGACGACACGCCGCTCTATCAGGATAGAAGTGTCAAGCGCGACATGACATCGCCCTTCGACGATCTTTCAACGGACGATCAAAATGCGGCTCCGCGCGACACTTACTATGAATCAACGCCCCCCGCAACAGACGACGACCGATATGACGAAGATTATAGACCTCATGATCCGTATTCATACGATGGCGCGGGCGCCGGCGAAGACTATCTTAATGTGGGAAGTGCGCGTCGCGACACCGCAAGCAATCTTCCTGAATTTGCCTATTCGTCTGCGCATCAGCGCCGACGCTCGAGGATTCAAGATCAACGCGCACGCGATAGCCGATGGGGCGACGATTATGCTCAGACGTCCGATCAACTGCGAAGCACAGATTCATATGACGATGACGAGTATGACAATTTCGACCATTACGACGATTATGACGATGATTTCGATGACAGATATAGTGATGACCGCGCGACCACCGCTTGGCCTCGCCGCCGACCCTATAACAAGAAGCGTCGTATTATTTTCTACGCGCTTTTAGTCGCCGTCATCGTGATTTGTATCATTGCTCTGATCAAGCTTTTGACAAAGAATGATAAACCGACAGATACGACGACAACCCTCCCGCAAGAATCGGCTGATGTGATTGTGCCGAGTCAATCGGAATCAGTGGATACGTCCACGCCATCAGAATCGGCAGAACCCGACCCCTCTGAATCTAAGACTGATCCGCAGCCTTCCGGTATCACAGGTGAGGTCACGCATACGATTGTAACCGGTGATTCTTGGTGGAGCATCTGCATGCAGTATTATAATACTGCGACCGAAGCTCTCTGTCAGAAATTGGCTGAATACAACGGCAAAAAAATGACTGACCATATTCATACGGGCGGAAAGATCAAGGTTCCTCCGCTCAGTGTCTTGACAGGCAGCGGAGATTAACACAGGGCCTTACTTGAGCATTTACACAGGACCCGGCCGTTGTACCGGGTTCTGTTATCTTTAATACAGAACGGCAATTTTCCCGCGTTTATAACGTCGCCATTCGCCGCTTTTTTGGAGGAGCATGTGAAAGACAAGAGTCTCAATACGATTAGAAGCGCTTTTCTCTCTTTTTTTGAAAAAAAAGAACACCTCATTTTACCCAGTTTTTCCCTAATTCCGGAAAATGACCCTTCGATCCTTTTAATTAATGCAGGTATGGCGCCTTTGAAGCCAGCGTTTACCGGCGCAGAGGTACCGCCTTGCCGACGCATCGCGACGGCACAAAAATGCATTCGCACACCCGACATCGAACGCGTCGGCAAAACAGCAAGACACGGCACTTTCTTTGAAATGTTAGGAAACTTCTCCTTCGGCGATTACTTCAAAGAGGAAGCGATTGCTTGGGGATGGGAGTTTTCAACAGAAGTATTAGGATTAGATCCGGAACGCATATACGTTACGGTCCATATTGAAGACGATGAGGCTGAACAAATATGGCTTAAGGTAGGCGTGCCGAAAGAGCGCATTTATAAATTCGATAAGTCCAATTTCTGGGAACTCGGATTAGGTCCTTGCGGTCCTTGTTCTGAGATGTTTTACGATCGGGGAGAGGTGTACGGTTGCCAAGAGCCTGATTGCGCACCGGGTTGCGAGTGCGATCGTTTTGTTGAGTATTGGAATCTTGTATTCACGCAATTTGACAAGCAGGAGGACGGCTCTTATATAACTCTCAAATCGAAAAACATCGACACCGGAGCCGGACTTGAACGCATCGCCACGATCGTTCAGAACGTCAACAATCTCTTCGAAGTGGATACGATACGCTCTATCCTTGATACCGCATCTCGAGTGACAGGTACCGCTTACGGGGCATCGGAGCGGGGAGACGTCGCTCTTCGCGTCATCACAGATCATGTGCGTTCTTCGATGATGATGATCGGCGACGGCATTCGTCCGAGCAATGAGGGGCGCGGCTACGTCCTCAGGCGTCTTATCAGACGCGCGTCGCGTCACGGTCGCCTGCTCGGCATTGATCGTCCATTCCTTGAGCCGATCATGCGTGCGGCCATTCTCGAATCGTGTGAACATTATCAGGAGCTTGCCGACGCGGATAAGATCGTTAAAGTGCTTAACAATGAGGAAGCTCGATTTGACCGCACGCTCACGGCAGGGCTCGAACAACTTCAGAAAGCTTGCGATGAACAGCGCCGTCAAGGCTCTGCCGTTCTTCCCGGAAAAACAGCCTTTTTACTCCATGACACGTTCGGCTTTCCGATCGAGCTCACAACTGAGATCGCGTCAGAATACGGTATAGATGTCGATCACGAAAACTTTAAAGAGGCCATGCGCCGCCAGCAATCGCGCGCACGGCACGATTTTCTTGAGAAATCGTCTACCACCGGATGGGGAAACATGGCTCTGCCTTCAGATGTTCGCGCCATGCCTGCAACGGTCTTCACCGGATACGACACGCTAACAGATACGACTAAGTTATGCGCCATCCTTCTGTGGTCCGAAGAGGATCACGCGTTTGATCTTCTCGAAGAGACTATTGAAGACGGCGAATATGTCTTCATTTTTGACAGGACACCCCTTTATCCTGAAGGCGGCGGCCAAACAGGAGATACGGGTACCATTGTGCAAGGTGACGCTCGAGCGGATGTCCACCGTACAGAAAAATCGGGAGACGGACATATCATGCACCACGTGCGTGTAATCACCGGCGTCTTCTCAGTTAACCGGTCAGCTGAGATTTCATGTAATGAAGATCAACGCCTTTCGACGGCGCGCAACCACACAGCGACTCATCTGCTGCACGCGTCACTTCAGAAGGTGCTCGGTGATGATGCGACACAACGCGGATCATATGTGTCACAGGACAGACTTCGCTTCGACTTTTTACATGACGGCCCGCTTACCGATGCACAGTTTGAGGACATCGAACAGCGTGTCAATCGCGTCATCATCAATGATCTTCCGGTAACGACAGAGATCATGGCGCTTCAACAAGCAAAAAAACTCGGCGTCACAGCGCTTTTTGGTGAAAAATATGATGACGAGGTGCGTGTAGTGTCTTGCGGCACTTTTTCACGGGAACTTTGTGGCGGCACACATTTGAAGAGGACTTCTAACGTCTTGCTTTTCACCATCCTTTCAGAATCCGGGATCGCGGCAGGCGTTCGTCGCATTGAAGCGGTGACCGGAGAGCGCGCGATCGCAGTTGCGCAAGATGGTGCTAAACTTATAAAGACACTATCGGAGCGCCTAAACACAACGCCCAATGATCTTTTTGACAAGGTCGAGGCGCTTCAGGATAAGGCGGCAGATCTTGAGGAGCAGGTGAGCATCTTAACGCGTGAAAAATTGTCCGGCGCAGTCGACCAGTTAAAATCAAACGAAGAGATTATCGGCGACTATCGCTGCATCTTCGCTGTTTTGCCTAACGCCGACGCACCTGCGCTTCGCAATGCAGGTGATCGACTCCGCGATCGGCTTGGCGATATGGCCATCGTGGTGCTTGCGGGGACTACTTCTGACAAAGTCCTATGGCTCGTGATGACAGGAAAAGAGACCGTCAAGACAGGTCTTAAAGCCGGCGATCTAGTACGTTTGGCCGCTAAGCAAACCGGCGGCGGAGGCGGCGGACGCCCCGATATGGCGCAGGCCGGCGGCCGCGATGTATCGCGTGTCGCTGAAGCGATGGATGCTTTACGTGACCTCGTTCGCCAACATTCATCGTAAACACAACAAAGAGGAGTTAACTCGAATGAAATCATGTCTTTTTTGCAAAATTGTCAACGGCGATGCGTCATCTGACATCATCTATGAAAATGATGCTTTGATCGTTTTTAAGGATATTCATCCAATCGCGCCGGTGCATGTTCTGATCGTGCCGAAGAAACATTTCAACCATCTTATCGAGATGGTGACGTCCGAGGAAGGTCGCGCCGTGCTCGCGAACGTAGCGGAGGCGCTTCCCGATATTGTGCGAGCAGCAGGTCTTGAGAACCGAGGTTTCCGTCTGGTCAACAATTGTAGAGAAGAGGGCGGCCAGACGATAGCGCACGTGCATTTTCATCTGATCGGCGGACGAACCCTCGCTCGGGAGTTGCCGTAAAACATGTTAGTTGTTGCTCTCCTCACGCTTTCTGTCGCTTCGGTCGTACTGGTCTGGCAGGGCACATTGCCTCTCGTACCCGGATTTATTATTGCGGCCTCATCGATCGGCACATTGCTATGGAAATTAATGCGCTTGGCGCAAATGCGCCGCAGCGTCAGAAAGGAAACACGTGCCAGGAAAGCGAAGTGGGGCGGCGAACTTTTGGTAATCACCGGACTTTCCAGCTTGATCGGAATGCACTGCCGTCTTTTTATTACGCGCCAAGACGCGCTGATATTGGACGACGGCGCAAGTGAACGCACCATTCATCTTGATGACGTCCGAAGAATTGGTCTTTTCTACGGAGAAACCGTTGATCACTATAACGATGTTGAGTTGGGAGAACTGCTCAAAATAGAGAGCATCCCGCATTTTTCAGCGGTTCGCGCGTGGCTTTCCCGCAATCCCGGCGCCCGAAAAAACCTCATGCTGGCGATCATCTTCCAGAAACCTTTAAACGATCTTGTGTATTCGGAGATGGCTGTATTTTCAGATTTTACAGATACGGGCAATCTTAAAGCTTTTGCAGCGCGCCCGGAAGTGGCCGTCAAATTGGTCTTCATCCCTCATTCCCGAAAGAATAAACGAAACAAAAAATCAGTTCAGTCTGCGCGCAAATCTTCGCGATCGGCGACATCGAGAGCCGTATTTAAACGACGTAAGGGTCAAACATGACGCCTTGCAATATGATATCGCTTCTAAAAAACGGCAACGTGCTAGGAAAGGGCGATGCTGAAAGAGACATTCGCGACCGGATATCGGATATGTCAGAACGTCTCGGACGCCCATTGACATACTTCATAAAGACATTCGGCTGCCAACAGAACGACCACGACAGCGAGATCGCAGCAGGCATTCTCTCTTTACTCGGGTTTCAAGAAGGCTCTTCCGCGGAAGAATCAGATGTTGTGCTATTCAACACATGCAGTGTCCGTGCCAATGCGGACGATCGTTTTTATGGTCATGTAGGGAACTTAAAACCGTTAAAAAAAGACGGTCGCCCCATCATCGGTGTTTTCGGCTGCATGATGGAGCAATCTATCCATGTCAATACCATCTTGACGACCTTCCCATACGTCGATTTTATACTCGGCGCCGGTGCGATGTCGCATATTCCTTACGCGCTGGCAGCCGTCTTGAAAGCACGAAATGCCGATAAACGAGGCACCTGCAAACCGCTCGATCTGACCGCAATATCGACACCCTCCGATAGCATCACCGCGGGAGATCTTCCGGTTAAACGCGAAAACCGACAGCGCGCCCTTGTCACGATCATGACAGGCTGCAATAACTTTTGCACATATTGCATCGTTCCTTATACAAGAGGACGAGAGAAAAGTCGCCTTGCCGCAGATATCCTCCGCGAAGTAAAACAGGCGATAAAAGAGGGAGCGCGCGATGTAATGCTTCTTGGCCAGAACATCAATTCCTACGGTGTAGATGAGCGCAAAAAAGGGGAAGATCCGACGCATTATCCGACGTTTGCCGAACTTCTTTCAGAAATTGCCCTGATCGATCAACTCTTCGTTCTACGCTATATGACTTCACATCCTCGCGACCTCTCCGATGAACTTATTGATGTAATCGGTCGAACGCCGGTCGTAGAACCGCATATCCATCTTCCGCTTCAATCAGGAAGCGACCGCATATTGAAAAAAATGAACCGCCACTATGACACTGCGCACTATCTTTCACTTGTTAGAAAATTGCGCATGGCGCGACCGGACATCACCATATCAACCGATCTCATCGTCGGTTTTCCGGGTGAGACGGAAGAAGACTTTGAGGCGACACTCAATGTGATGAAAGAAGTGCGGTTTGATGCGGCTTTTACGTTTATCTACAGCCCGCGTGAAGGGACTCCGGCAGCCCGTTGGTTCAAGAAGTCAAGTAATGAGAGGGGAGAAGATGACGACTCAAACCGTGATGCCGTGATTCGCGATCGTTTTGGACGCCTTACAGAGCTTCAGAATCAATTGAGCTTCGACTCCAACGTTAAGCTTCTGGGAAAAGAGGTCACCGTTCTAGTCGACGGCCCGAGCAAACGCTCACCTGACATCTTTTCAGGGAGAACGCGTGATCACCGATTAGTAAACTTTACAACACCAGACAGGATGTCCTTACCATGTGACAACGCACTGCAACCAGGTGATATCGTCGTTGTTCGCATCGATCGTGCAAAAATCTTTTCACTTGAGGGGACCGTAACATCGATCTTAGAAAGGAGTATCAAGACACGATGGCTTTGACTTTTGAAAGTGTTGACGTCAATGCGCTGACGCCTATGATGAAACAGCATTTTGATATCAAGGCGCAACACCCGGACTGCCTTATCTTTTTTAGACTAGGCGATTTTTATGAGCTCTTCTTTGACGATGCGCAGGCGGCTTCACGCGAGCTTGAAATAGCGCTGACGGGTCGCGACTGCGGACTTTCTGAGAGAGCCCCGATGTGCGGTGTTCCGCACCACGCCGTAGATCAATATATAAAGAAACTTTTGACACGCGGTTACAAAGTTGCTATCTGTGATCAAGTCGAAGATCCCGCCGAAGCAAAGGGTCTTGTCGATCGTCAAGTCGTTCGCGTCATTACACCGGGAACGCAAACCGATCCTGAGGGCGTTGAATCGCGCGCTTATCAATATATCTGCTCCGTCTTTCAGATGAGTCGCGCGTTTGGATTCGCCGCCTGTGATCTTTCCTCCGGGCGCTTTGAGACGTCTGAACTGCTCTCTTCCGAAGCGGAAGACCAACTTTTTGATGAGCTCTCACGTCTAAAACCGGTTGAATTCGTCGTCAATGAAACATTTTCAAAGAATCGACGTTTCATGGAACATATTGAACGTTTGCAGATCACGAGTACGGTTCTGCCTAATGACGTGTTTGATATCAAGGACGCTGAGCAGCGCGGCCTTAAGTTTACCGCTTCTGAGCTGCTCTGGCCTCGCGCGTCGGCGGCGCTCTTGTATTATCTCGAGTCAACACAGATGGCGTCACCTGATCAAATTGGCGAGATTCGGCCCTTTACGATACGCGAATATATGCTACTTGATCGCGCGACGCGCTTGAATTTAGAACTTGTTGAAACCATCCGCGACCGAAAAAGAAGGGGAAGCCTTTTGTGGGCGATCGATCGGACGAAGACGTCGATGGGAAGCCGCTTGCTGCGCGCTTGGATTGAACAGCCCCTGATCGATCGCGATAGGATTGAGAGGCGACAATCCACTGTTGCCGCCCTATACGACGATTATCGTCTGCGCTCTTCTTTGCAGGAAGCATTGACGGGGCTCTACGATATTGAGCGCCTCTCTGCGAGAATCGCGACGGGACAAGTCAATCCGCGAGATTTGGCGGCGCTCCGTACGGCACTTAGAAAACTCCCGAATGTCAAGAATCTGCTCGATAGGGAAGAGGAACCCGGCATTGCCCGCTTGAGTGAAGAGATTTTCACATTGCCTGAGCTTTGTGAACTTTTGGAAACTGCTATCGTCGATGATCCGCCTGTCCTCATCACTGAAGGCGGAATCATCCGGCGCGGCTACAACGCACATGTCGATGAATTGATGGATATCTCTTTACACGGCAAAGATTACATTCTTTCCCTAGAAGCGAAAGAGCGCGAGGCCACAGGCATCAAGAATCTGAAAATCGGCTATAACCGTGTGTTCGGCTATTATTTTGATATCACAAAAAGTCAACTTTCAAAGACGCCGGATCATTTCCAAAGATTGCAGACGCTTGCCAATTCAGAGCGTTTCGCAACACCGGAACTCAAGGATCTTGAATCAAAAATAATCGGAGCGGAGCAACGGCAAAAGAACTTGGAACATGAGCTTTTCTCTGAGATTCGAACGACGGTGACGTCTTCGCTTGCACCTCTTCAATCGACGGCTCGTGCGCTTGCAACATTGGATGTTCTGTTATCTTTAGCAGAGACGGCAGAACGTCAGCGTTATTGCCGCCCAAAACTTACTTCCGATCGAAGACTCAACATTGAAAAGGGTCGACATCCCGTTGTAGAGCTGATGATGTCGCAGGGCCAGGACTTTGTCGCAAATGATCTTCATATGGACGGGGATGACCGTCGCCTCATGATCCTCACCGGTCCGAACATGTCCGGGAAATCTACCTATATGCGTCAAACTGCCCTCATCGTTCTTTTAGCGCAGATCGGCAGCTTTGTACCTGCCGAATCGGCTGAAATCGGCATTGTAGATCGCATCATGACGCGTGTCGGAGCCTCTGACGATCTCGGAGCGGGACAATCCACCTTTATGGTCGAAATGTCGGAAGTCGCTTCAATACTAAACAACGCGACAGCGCGAAGTCTGCTCATTTTAGATGAAGTCGGACGGGGAACGGGTACGGCCGACGGACTTTCGATTGCGTGGTCCGTCATCGAATACATCGCGGATCCTTTGCTTTTAGGCGCGCGGGCTCTTTTTGCGACGCATTACCACGAATTGATCGACCTCGGCAACCAATTGCCCGGCGCATTCAACTGTCATGTCGATGTCGCGGAAGATAAAGGCGAGATCGTCTTCTTACACGTGATCCGTGACGGAGGAACGGATGATAGCTACGGCATTGAAGTCGCTCGTCTTGCCGGTGTTCCTGACTCCGTCGTCTTGAGAGCTTCCGAAATTATGGAACAGTTTGAGAAAAGCCGACGCCACCGCCGCAAGGTAGTTCGCCACACATCGCGTCAGATGGACGGCCAGCAAGACTTATTTTCAAAAGCGCAGTCTGTCCGAACGGCAAATGACATCGTTCAGCGCCTGCGCGATACTGATATTGATACATTGCGCCCCGTGGACGCATTCGGAATGCTCATTGATCTGAAGGCTCTTGCCGAACGCCATGACCGACAACAAGGTGAAGGGGAGTAGAAGAAAGGAAGCGTTGAAAGATGGACCAACAGAGTATGAACGATCATAACGTAGTGCGTCGCATAGAGAATGATAAAAGCGATGGCATACCCGAAACAACACCGACATCGGTCATTCGTCGACTTGATCCGCAGACCATCAATCACATCGCAGCAGGTGAAGTCATTGAACGGCCTGCATCTGTCGCAAAAGAACTCGTCGACAACGCTTTAGACGCCGGCGCTTCCATCATTCATATCGCGATTGAACAGGGCGGCGTCCGCTTTTTATCTTGCACCGACAATGGCTCCGGCATGTCTCCCGAAGACGCTCGGATGGCCTTGGAGAGCCACGCCACGAGTAAGCTCAATACGATTCACGACCTGACATCGCTATTGACTTTAGGTTTTCGCGGTGAGGCGTTGCCATCGATCGCATCCGTTTCTCGTTTGGAACTTCGCACACGTGCCCACGGTTCACTTGAGGGCACAAAGATTGTGTCAGAAGGTGGCAAGATAACAGAGTCCGGTCCTTGCGGAATGCGCGAGGGCACAACGGTCATCTGTCGCGATCTTTTCTTTAACACACCTGCGCGCTATAAATTTCTAAAAAAAGATACGGCTGAAACCGGCGCCGTTGCCGATGTCGTAGGTCATGCGGCTCTGGCACGTCCCGACGTCTCCTTTCGATTGGAAGAAAGAGGCCCTAAATCGCGTGAGCTTCTCCATACTCCGGGAAATGGCGATTTGCTGTCGGCCATCCATGCCGTATTCGGAAAAGACACGGCCGACATGATGATTCCCGTCATGTCTCCTGAAGGTGCTCCTGTTCGTGTTGAAGGATACGTCACAAAACCGGAAGGGGGGCGCGGGAACCGGTCGAGGCAGATTTTCATTGTCAACGGTCGCGTCATCACGTCCGGCACTTTGCGTGCGGCCACCGATGAGGCGTCAAAGACGTGGTTCATGAAAGGACGTTTTCCGCAACTCGTCCTAAATATCACGCTGCCCGGGAATCTTGTCGATGTCAACGTGCATCCTCAGAAGCTCGACGTGCGATTCTGGGATCATCGCAAAGTCTTCCAATCCGTCTATCGAGCACTTCGGAGCGCATTTGAACAAAGAGGAGGCATCGTTACGCCGACGCCACGGATACCGCTGTCATCGCTTTCAGAGCGCCAAATCACGTACACAGACATGGGAACAGACACGGGAAATCTCAAAGATCATCTTACAAAAACGCCTCCTTATAAACTTACGGACAGAGACAAAGAAGATACGAGCGTCTCTTGTGGTACACAGGTCGAGAGTGATAAAGAACATCTTGAAAAATCTGCCTTTAATGCACGCGTCGACAGGGACCGAGATGATAAATTTATCGCTTCAGTCGCAACACATGTCGGCATTGACGGAAATCATCTTGGAGATCATCTTAACAAAGCGCCCATTCGCGCAGATGATATAGCCGATAAGCCCATGCCTCTGACAGGAGAAAATAACGTTCAAAGCGCGCGTCCACTGAAAGATACTGGGACTTTACGTGTTGAAACTCTCCAAAATGCCAGATTAATCGGCACTTTGTTTGATACGTATATTTTGCTGGAAGATCTTGTACATCAAGAGTTTCTCATCATTGATCAACACGCCGCTCACGAGCGCGTCCTCTATGAGCAATTAATGGAACGGCGGAAATCAAGCTTGCAGGATCGCCCTGCCGGACAACTTCTTCTCGTACCTGTTCGCGTCGACATAAGCGAAGGGGAGAGAGCTCTCCTTTTGGAGGAACAGACCTGGTTTTCCGATCTTGGCTTTGAGTACGAGCCGTTCGGAGAACACTCCGTGGTTATAAGATGCATTCCCAATAGCGGAAAAGGACCATTCGCCGGTCTTGACGCGACCGATGCTTTCCGAGCGGCAATCGATGCGCTTGATGCCGCAAAACAGTCAGGCACATTGCCCGATGACACGACGGTCTTTCACGATATGGCATGTAAAGCGGCCGTGAAAGCTCATGATCGCTTGTCAGAAGATGAGATTCATTTGCTGCTTGATCAACTTTTGACATTGAATAATCCCTATCATTGTCCGCACGGTCGTCCCGTCATCCTGCGTTTAAGTAAGAAAGCGATCGAGAAAAAGTTTGGGAGAATCGTGGGATGATAGAGCCGCGTTCCGTTCATTCAAATGTAAAGATACATCTTAGCGATCGCGCCGCATTAGAAGAAATGTTCATCGAGTTGTGTCTCGAATCCGACAAGACACATCACGCGATTCCCGTCTTGACCGGACCGACGGCAACGGGAAAATCGTCTTTTGCGATGTCGCTGGCTACGCGTTACGGGTATGAAATCGTTTCTGCAGATGCCATGCAGATCTACCGCGGATTTGATATCGGTACGGACAAACCGACCGCCGATGATCGCGCTCGTGTGCCGCACCACATGATCGATATTCTAGATCCTTGCGAATCCTACAGCGTCGCATCCTACGTCAAAGAGACTGAACGAATCCTTTCTCATCTGCTTTCTGAAGGAAAAAAGCCGCTCGTCTGCGGTGGAAGTGTGCAATACGTTTCCGCTTTGCTCGACGGTCTCCTTTTTACGCCGAAATGTATTGATCAGAATCTTCGTCAGCAAGTGAATAGCAAGATCGATGTCATCGGTGTACAGGATGCTTGGCAAAAGCTTCATTCATTAGATCCTGAATCAGCTGAGGCCATCGCGCCGACGGATCGTCGCCGTATTGCGCGCTTTTTTGAGATGTATATCGAGACAGGCAAGACAAAAAGCGAACTGAATCGCCTTTCGCGCCGTCGCGGTCCGCTTTTTTCTTTTGTTGCTTTTCACTTGGACATTGAGCCGCGAACCGCACTTTATGAACGCATTAATAAACGTTCTGCCATCATGTTTGAACGAGGTCTTATTGAGGAAACAGGAGATTTGATGAAAAAATGGCCTCATTATGAGTCTTGTCCGGCTTTTAGAGGAATCGGCTACCGCGAATCGATCGATGTCGTACTCGGCAAATGTACTGAGCCTGAAGCCCTCGACGAAATACAAAAATCGACACGCCGCTATGCCAAAAGGCAACAAACGTGGCTTCGTAAGCGCCGGGATATGATTAAACTTATTCTTGAATGCTAAATTCCACTAAAATTTCTTAATTTCATCTCTTTTTTACTCAATTTTGATAAAAACAAAAAATAGTAGCGATTTCTTGCTTATTCTTAAATGACTTCATTTTATTTTAATAAAACAAGAGGGGGGAGGTTATTGTGGAAAACAGAACAACAAGATATGTCGAGGAAAGGGAAGGGGCCGTCGTCAACCAGCGACCTTTTAAGATTCAGGAATCTTTTCTTAATCATTGCCGAAAAGAGAAAATTACCGTCGTCATCCAGCTTTTTGATCAAACGATTCTTGAAGGACTGATCATCGGATTTGATCAGGAATCCCTTGTCGTAGCGGCACGCGGCGTACAACAGCTGATCTATAAAACATCAATCGTTTGCATTCGGCCACATGCGGAGATACACATTCTTTTCGGTGATACACAAAGGCCGAGGCGTCGGAACGTCCCGCGACGCACTTATCCGAGTGCAAGTGTTGTATCAGTGCCACTCAATTATCACTAAAACAAAATGGCGAACCTAAGTCGAGCGAGGAAGTTAAGTAATGTGAAATGCACTCGACAAGGGTCTACATGTAACGGAAACGAGCGATGATGAGCGGGAAATATCTTATATAAGCAATATAAAGATCATATTCACTAAAATGATTTTCGAATCAGACCGCAAACAGCGCCCAGAATCTGTGAAGTATCCTTGTCAAAAGGGATATCACCATAACAGCTATTTTCCGGATGCAGATACGCGCGGCCTGATGTGTCGTATTTGAGCGTCTTGACGGTCGCTTCATCCTCAAGGAGCGCGACGATAATATCACCTTCGTTCACGACGTTCGTCTTTTCGACGATGACGATGTCGCCATCTAAAATAGCGGCATCGATCATGCTGTCGCCTTGTACGCGCAACGCAAAATAATCGCCAGGTGCCGTCGTATGGTTAAAGGGGAAAGCGACGTATTGTTCGACGTTTTCAGAAGCAAATACTGGTTTTCCGGCGGCAACGCGCCCTAATAGAGGGACTAGAACCGGTACCGACGTATGATGCGACGTCACTCGGATAGCGCGTCTTTTGCCTGATCGGAGCTCGAGGAGACCGCTTTCTTCGAGCTTTTTCAAGTGATGGTGAACAGTAGACGTCGAGGCAATGCCAACTCCGCGACCAATTTCGCGAATGCTCGGCGAATACGCGTGCTCAGAAATATAACGAACAATAAAACGAAATATTGATGCCCGTGTTTCACCGGCATTTGCTCTTGTACGCTGTGCTTGTCGTGACATAATCGCATTTCCTCAAAAGTGCCCGTTCTTAGAATAAGAACAAATGTTCGCATCCCGGGCAGCAATATAATTATAATCGAACATTTGTTTGCTAATCTCAGCTTATCAGATGAACAGCACATGATCAAGGAGTTTTAAGCGTTTTGATCAAATGAACGCAATTTTAGCATGTACATGTAATAGAAAACAACTTGATGATGGACTGCTTTGCTGCGTAAAACACGATGAGACTTTCTTGTGAATGCGATGCAGTAGTGCCTATGGTAAAATAAAAATCGCAAGATCGTCATCAATCTCTCTTGCGAACAAGTCAAAAGGAGTTTTTCGTTTCATGCACGATTCATATGATTCGTATGATAATAAGGATCGGGATCATCCGAGTGAGCGTCGTCGCGACTCGAGAAACATAGCGTCGCGGATTTCATCATTTGGCCGTCGCAAACGAAAACCGACTCAAATTGATTTCAAAGGAACGGATCCAAAACGTAGTGCAGATCGATTCGTATACGCTGGTTTAGAACCAACGCAACTCGGCTATGAAAATGAGAAGAAATTCGGGCACCGAATGTACAAGCTCAAGGGTTATACGACGTACAGCAAAGTGAGACGCAAGTATCAGATGGAACGTAATCAAAGACTATTGCGCGATCTGTTGACCGTTGTCATGATTATCATCCTGATCGTGATCCTAGCAATAATTTACAATCCATTTAAAAATGCAGCTGAATTTTCAAAAATCTTCGGCTGGGATAGCAAGTTTGAAGATCCAAAATCGACGGTCGTCTATGAAGAGAGCGGACCGTCCGAAACGCAGTAAAATAAAAGCCATCATAGGAAAAGAAACTATTCGGCAGATTAAACTCTTTAAGATGGAAATGACAAAAAAAGAACTTAGTATCAAAAAATCGTTAAAACGCTCCCCCTCAACTTCGTAAAATTTCTATTTTACGAATTACAATATCTCTCTTATCAGTCTAATACAAAACAATAACCCGACAGGACAACATGAGAAAATGCCAGCTTTCTCTCATCATCCTCCCTTCAGTCTCATTGTTTTTTCAGACTTTCCAGCCATTCAAATGACGGACCATAATAGTCTTCACTGGTCACTTCATGAACTGTTCCTTGACAGAAGGAATAATTAATTTATCATTCTACAATCTCTCGAGTCGCTCAAAAGATAATTCAGAACCAAAACCGGGCCCGCTGATCGTCGTGCCGTCTGTGTTATAAAGTGACTGAAAGCCATTGAGAAGCCACGCCCCGTTTTCAAACAAGGTCGCCACCTTGGAAATCAACCTCATGAAGACAGACGCTCTACATCTGTTTAGATTGTTGAAATGAATTCACTAGTTTTCGTTGCGGATGCCAGTGATTTGCTTTAAAATGCGTATTTGCAAGAAACTGCTTGTTTTAAAGTGCGTATTTGAAGGAATTTGGTTGTTTTTAAATGCGTAATTTGTAATACTAAGGCAGAATTAATTCCAAGTACGTCGTCCATACGAAAGATTTGAAAAAGAAAGGTGACTTGCTATATTTGCCATTCTATCTGGTTCAGTTCATCCGATAAGTTTGTACCGTTTATCTTTTACGTCTAATAGATAGAGTGATTGGAAATCTTGACCACCGAAGGCCACTAGGCGGCTGTACTTTAGACGCCGCGACTGGCCTTCTGCGAGTGCGATTTCAAGCGATTGGCGGAATCAAAAAGATGACAGATATTATTGTTGAGCTGTCAATGAATGCATCCTCAACATCATCAATTTCGGATATCAGCGCTTTTTCAATATCACTAGAGCGTACATCAGGTATCGAAACAATATGAAGGAGATCGGTAAGAGCGAGAACTGTATCTTGTCGATTCCCTAAGGCTTTCCTCAAAATACTCTATTCAAGATATCCTTGATGGACGAGCAACTCGGCTGTCAGAATAGAGCCGCCTGCTGCGCCGCGGATCAGATTGTGCGAGAGGCAAGCGAATTTGTAGTCGAATATAGGATCTTTACGCAATCTTCCGATAGAAATGCCCATCCCCTTCCCTAACATCACATCGCATCGTGGCTGTGGGCGGTCGTTTTCTTCAAAATATCGAAGCATGGGACTTGGCGCCGAAGGTAAATTCGCTTTTTCGACTTCACTTGTAAATTGTTTCCAATGATCCAAGATGTCTGCTTCGCTAATAACGTGCTTAAACCGCACAAAAACAGCCGCCGTATGACCGTGTTCAACCGGCACGCGATAACATTGCGCTGAAATAACAGGCTTCTCGGCAAGTTCAATGTGACCGTTGCCGAGTTTTCCCCACACCTTCAGCGGTTCTCTCTCACTTTTATCTTCCTCACCGCCGATAAAGGGAATCACATTTGCATGCATTTCAGGCCAGTCACGAAGTCGCTTTCCGGCTCCTGAGACGGCTTGATATGTCGCGACGAGTACTTCTTCCAAGCCGTACTCCAAAAGCGGCGTCAGAGGCGGAACATAACTTTGAATGGAGCAATTCGGTTTGACGGCGATGAAACCGTACTTCGTATTAAGTCGCTTGCGCTGGACTTCAATCAGTGCCGTATGATCAGGATTGATCTCCGGGATAATGAGGGGCACATCCGGTGTCCAACGGTTAGCTGAATTATTAGATATGACCGGGATTTCCAGTTTGGCAATCGATTCTTCCAATTGAATCAACGCGTCCTTTTTCATATCGACGGCACAAAAGATAAAATCGACCTCATTTACGAGTTTATCGAGATCATTGGAGCTTTGGACACGCATTGATGCGATTTTATCAGGAATCGGCTCATCAAGCTGCCATCTACCCTCGACAGATTCCTGATACGTCTTCCCTGCCGAACGCTCCGATGCCATCAATAACGATATCTGAAACCACGGATGACCCGAAAGGAGCGAGACAAAACACTGCCCAACGTAACCGGTTGCACCTATTACCCCTACACGAAACGTCCTCATACACTTCTCCCCTTCTGCTCGAAGCTCTTTAAGATCAATTATTGATTACAATATTGCAATAGATGTTTTTGAAAGAAAAACATCGCCATTGATGTTAAACTACATTCAAAGGAAAGGAGACTGTTTTGTCAATTGAACAAATGATGAAGAATAGCAAGCATCCTATCGATACTTTCCCGCGTCTTGACGAGTTTATCGGCTATCTTCAGGCGATTTTAGGCCGATCCGAAGGCACGGCGCGCCAATATCGCTACGATATCGTCCTCTTCTTCCGCTTCCTGATAGCCGATAATCGTTCATTGCAACCGGAGGATGACGCGTGGGAAGAGATCGATATTTCTGAAGTAGACGACAAAATGTTGCGTTCACTTCAATTATCGGATTTATACAGCTACATTACGTGGCTTGCTGTTTCGCGCAAAAACGCGCCGGCGACCCGCGCGAGGCGTACGTCTTCGTTGCGGACTTTCTTTGATTATCTCACGACGAAGGCGCATGTATTAGAAGAGAACATCGCCGCTCATCTGGAACGTCCGAAAATACTGAAAAGGCTGCCGCGCTATCTCTCTTTGGAGGAAAGTCGAGATCTTCTGAACGCCGCTTCAGAAGGAGAATGCAGACTCTCGACGCGTGATTACGCTATCCTAACGCTGTTTCTTAATTGCGGAATGCGCTTATCGGAGCTTTGCGGAATCAATCTCGCAGACTGGCGTGAAGACACTTTAACAGTGCTCGGGAAAGGCGGAAAAGAGCGCACCATCTACTTAAACGGCGCCTGCATCGCAGCTCTGCGCAACTACCTTCCCAACCGCGTTAAGCCTAAAGCGGAACACAAAGAAGCGCTCTTCGTATCGCGCATCGGGACGCGCCTCTCCCCTCGCGCAGTTGAGAACGTCATTAAGAAATACTTGCGCGAAGCAGGCATCGACAGCCGCAGATACTCGACACACAAACTCCGCCACACGGCGGCAACCTTGATGTACCAGTATGGCGAAGTGGACATAAGAAGCCTTCAGACAATTCTGGGACACGCGTCTGTTGCGACAACAGAAATATATACACACATCGATCAGCGGGCATTGCACGAAGCGGTCGAGAAGAACCCTCTCGCTTCAGAGCGCCCTGCCACAAATGAAAATGAAGAGAACGTCTGAGAGTAATACATACTTCAAGACGTCCTCTTCATATACTTTTTACTTGTAAGATCCTGCTGATATACTTTGATGTTTTGCTTCAAAAGGATCCATCACTTTAGCTAGAAGATCAAAAATATCAAAAATTCAGCTTAGGATTGTCAAGCGATACGCTGTCCCGTCGACCACCACATCATAAGCTACATCGGCATCGTAGGCGACAGATGCAGGCGCGCTCGTAGTCGAAGGATTGGCAACGGGCGCCGGATTGTTCGTTACAGGAGCTGTTGACTTCGCGGGCGCGCTCTCCTGTTTCGCCGGGGCATCATTAGCTTTTTTGCCGAGTTCTTTTTCCTCGTAGTAGGTTCTCACCGGTCCAGGGAAGATGGAATAGGCAACCACTTCTTCTTCCTCAGGTTCTCTTCCAAGAAATTCCGTCATTATCTTTTTGTTGTCTTCATAGACATATGGCAGATCTTCCGGCGGAACAGGTGTCTTTTTGTCCGGGATTTGAGCCATAACCTTTTCGACGATATCGAGATCAGGTTCGGCGGGGAATTTCCCGTAAAGACCCTGCACGTAGTTTTTGATCTCGGTGGGTACCATCTTATAGCGCTCACCGAAAAGCACATTTAACACGGCCTGCGTGCCTACCATCTGTGAAAGCGGCGTAACAAGAGGTGGATAGCCCATATCTTTGCGAACGTTCGGAATCTCTTTCAGAACGTCGGTTATACGATCGGCCGCACCTTGCTGTTCCAACTGGCTTAAGAGGTTGGAGAGCATCCCACCCGGAACTTGGTAAGTCAGGATTTTCGGATTCGGAATGAGTGAGCGCGTACGAAGATCGCCTGATTCGATGTAGTAGTTGACGATTGAATCGGCAAGATCGTAGGCATCACTTAACGCGTCCAAGTCGAGATCGGTCTCACGATCTGTCAATTTTGCCGCTTCAAGCAGTGTTTCAACCGCAAGATGCGACGTGCCGCCGGAAAAAGGTGAAATGCAGCCGTCGACAATATCGACACCGGCTTTCATAGCCTGCTCCATCACGAGCGCCGTCGCGTTCGCCGTCGTGTGTGAATGGAGATTAAGCGGCAGATCTGATGATTCCTTAATCGCGGAGACGAGCTCATAGGCGTTCTTCGGCGTGATGATACCTGACATATCCTTGATGCAAATTGAATCTGCACCCATTGATTCGTACATTTTCACAAGGTCGGCATAGTATTCGTTGCTGTGTACGGGACTTACAGTGTAAGCGATTGCCGCCTGAACATGACCGCCGTGTTTTTTAGTAAAAGCGATCGAATTGCGTACGTTAGTAGGGTCGTTCAGAGCGTCAAATATGCGAATGATGTCGATGCCGTTCTCAATCGTCAGACGGATGAAACGCTCCAAAATATCGTTGTCATAATGTTGATAGCCGACAATGTTCTGTCCTCGTAGCAACATGGACAATTTCGTGTTGGGCGCCGCTTTTCTGATGTCACGCAGGATTTCCCACGAGCTCTCTTTGAGGAAGCGATACGCCGAATCAAAGGTAGCGCCTCCCCAGACTTCCATAGAGTAGAAGCCGACCTTATCAAGGACTGCCGCAAGCTCCATGATGTGTTGACGCGTCATCCGCGTTGCGAGAATGGACTGATTGCCATCGCGCACTGTCAAATCCTGAATCCCAAGTTTTTTCATCTAATATTCTCCCGTTATCGGCTTTTATGATGGCATATCAAGGTCATCTAGTCCTCGATGCGCATCTGTTCCATGAAAACGCTATAGGCTCTGTAGGCCGTATAAATATCTATTTTGCTCGTCACTTCAAAACACGAGTGCATGGAAAGCACTGGCACGCCGCAATCGATGACCGTAATGCCGAGGTCAGCCTGATAAACAGCAACAGTGCCGCCACCGCCCAAGTCGACACGCCCCAATTCACCTGTCTGCCAAGGAATATTATTTTTGTCCAAAAGTTTGGTTACTTCATCAAAATATTCCGCGCTCGCATCCGACGTATAACCCTTGCCGCCACGACCGACGTACTTAACAATTGCTATGCCGCGTCCGGCATAGGTACTGTTAAGCGGATCAAACGCTGACGCGTACGTCGGGTCATAGGCCGCAGCGACATCTGAGGACAACATGACGGACTGTTCAATATTATCAATAAGCTCAAACGCAGAAGGCTCACGGCCAAGTATCGATCGAACAATTCGCTTCTGAACGGAAGGATAAAGTTGAGAACGCGCGCCGGTAACTCCACTCGAGCCAATTTCCTCTTTATCGTAAAAAATGCACACAGAGGTGCGCCGCAACGGCTGATCAATATCGATCAACGCGCGAAGTGCCGTGTACGCGCAAACACGGTCATCTTGTCCGTATCCGCCAACAAAAGCGCGGTCAAAACCGATATCGCGCGATTTCACCGCAGGGACAATTTCAATTTCTGCCGTCAAAAGATTTCGTTCGACAATGCCGTACTGATCATAAAGCAGTTTCAGGATACCTAATTTAAAGCGTTCTTTTACGTCTTCATCACTTGTGATCGGGATACCTCCGACGAGAATATTGAGCTCTTCGCCGGACACGACATCCGACGCTTTTTTCTGCATGTGATCACTAGATAGATGGATGAGCAGATCCGTGATATAAAAGACAGGATCTTCCTCATTCTCTCCGATGGAGATATCCACGGTCGTTCCGTCATTTAGTGTCACAAAGCCATGTAACGCAAGAGGAATCGCGACCCACAGATATTTTTTGATGCCGCCATAGTAGTGTGTTTTTAAAAATGTAAAATCATTCGATTCATAAAGAGGATTCGGCTTCAGATCAAGGCGCGGCGAATCGATGTGCGCACCGATCATATTAAATCCTTTGACCGGCGAATCCGATCCGACGACGGCGGCGACTAAACCTTTGCCGTGTACGGAATCGTACACGCGATCACCGGCTGCAAGCTGTTCATCAGGTTTAAACGCGCGAAAACCGTTTTCTTCGAGAAGACCTACCGTGAACTTCACAAATTCGCGTTCTGTCTTCCCTTCATTGAGAGCGACTTTATAATCTTCACAAAACGCCATGACGGAATTTATCTCTTCTTGATTATCGGGATTCCAAAGATTTTTGAAAGAGAATGTCAATTGTTTGCGTAATTCCTCATATGGCTTACGATCTTTAGGATCGTTCGCAGTGCCTTGGTTCTGTTCTGTCATAAAACTTCCTTTCCGTGCGACTATCGTACGATGTGCCGCAATTTACTCACTCATTATAACAATAGAGGACATTGCTGTCCTCTAGTCACTTACATAAAAAATATGCCGCGTGGTCTGACGTGCTTATGAACGGATTTTTTGCATATTTACACATAATTGTGTTTAATGCTCATCGTCATCGAGGATTTTGAACATTTTTTCGCGTTCAGGGGTCATCAGACCTTCTCTTTGATAGTAGTCGTAGAGCGCTTTCTTTACTGCTTGCTCCGCCAAAACGGAGCAATGCATTTTGACCGCCGGCAATCCGTCGAGCGCTTCAGCTACGGCTTTATTGGTAAGCACAAGAGCCTCATCCGTCGTCTTTCCGATAATCATTTCGGTGGCCATGCTGGAGGTTGCAATCGCCGATCCGCAGCCGAATGTTTTGAACTTAGCGTCGACAATGACATTATCTTCAATCTTTAGATACATCTTCATGATGTCTCCGCATATAGGATTCCCTACCGTCCCCGTCGCGGTCGCGTCCTCGATTTCGCCTACATTACGCGGATTCATGAAGTGATCGAGTACTTTTTTGCTGTATTCCATACCTTTGTTCTGTCATCCTTCCTTTAAAATAGAAACGCCTCGTCTATGACGTCTCTCTCTTTGCGTTATCAAAGAGCAAATTATCTAGCTAAAATCATACCCTCCGATGATCGGAACGTCCTTCCCTCCCTCTTCCGGAATGATTGCGGCAAGGCTCCCCTGCTGATAATCCTCCCAGAGCGGTGACATGACACGCAACCTTTCGACGACAAGCGGAATCACATCAAGGAAACGATCCACTTCTTCGTCGGTCGAAGATCGTCCAAGGGTAACACGGAGCGAGCCATGAGCGATCTCCGCCGGCATACCTATCCCCAGCAAAACATGCGATGGATCAAGCGATGACGATGTGCATGCCGATCCGCTAGAACAGGAAAAGCCGAGCGCGTCTAGAAGCAAAAGGATGGACTCCCCTTCTATGAATTCAAAAGAGACGTTGACATTGTTGGGCAAACGTTTCGTCGGATGTCCGTTGAGTTTTGTATGAGGTACGCGTTGAATGATGCCGTCGATCAAGCGATCGCGTAGACGTGTCTGTCGTTTTGCCTCGCCTTCAAGGCTTTTAACGGCAAGTTCGAGCGCTTTTGCGAAGCCGACCGCGTAGGCGACATTTTCGGTTCCGGCACGTCGGCCGCCCTCCTGTGCGCCGCCGTCCATGAAATTTGCAAGGTGAAGGCCTTTGCGCTTGTAAAGGACGCCGACGCCTTTCGGAGCATACAACTTGTGCCCGGAAAAAGACATCATATCGCAGTTTAACTCGCGCGGGCGAATCGGTATCGCACCCAATGCTTGAACGCCGTCAGAATGAAAAGGGACACGATGTTCGCGACATATGGCGCCTATCTCGCCAATCGGCTCAATCGTACCGATTTCATTGTTGGCGGTCATGATAGAGACAAGAATCGTATCTTTGCGGATCGATTTTTCGACATCATCGGGATCAATCAGGCCAAAGCGATCAACATTGAGATATGTCACCTCATAGCCTCGTTTCTCCAAAGCTTCAGCAGAATGGAGAACAGCATGATGCTCAATTTTGCTCGTGATGATATGACGACCCTTTGAAGCATTGGCGAACGCCATACCTTTCAATGCCCAGTTGTCAGACTCAGTTCCGCAAGATGTAAAAAAGATCTCATCACTTCGGACATCCAAGAGTGATGCGATCTTCGAACGCGCGTCTTCGAGCATGTAGGAAGCCTTGTGTCCTTCTTTATAAAAAGAAGATGGGTTCCCAAAAACGTGTTTGAGCATCTTTGTCACAACATCTAACACCTCTGGACACGGTGCCGTCGTCGCAGCGTGATCAAAATAGACGCGCGGGCTGTGTTCCGCTTCTTTGAGTTGTCGTTCAAGCTGATCGTTCATACAGGTGTATTCCTCTATTTTCAATAAAATGACGCATTAAGGTTATCCATGATTATTTACCATTGGATATAATAACAAGAACAGGCTGAAGGTACAGTTTCCGTAGTTACCATTAAGAGATTTTTTCATCTCTTCTCACGTCAACGGTGTCGCATCATCGTCCTCTTCGGCATTGATAACAATTGCGTTTTGATCACCGCTGACGTCACCTTTTTTCACAGCATTATAAGAGAGATTCTGTTCCGTTTTGGCGCGCATCGCTTTGCGCCGCTCATCAACGAAGGTCATCCACTGGCCAACTTTTTTCTCATAACCGTGATCCGTGGGTGTGTAATATACGGTGCCGGCAACCTCATCCGGCAGATACGTTTGTGAAGAGATCGCGTCCGGATAATCGTGGCTATACTCGTACCCTTTGGCGTAGCCGAGTTCTTCCATACCCTTGACCGGCGCATTTCGAATATGAAAAGGCACATCACCCGTGTCACGTGATTCCAAATCTTTCAGAGCTTTATCGATGGCAAGGTACGACGCATTCGATTTCGGACTTGTAGCGACAGCGATCACCGCCTGAGCCAGTGGAATGCGCGCTTCCGGCAGACCGATCATGGACGCGGCCTGCCATGCGTCGAGTGCGATAGATAGGACTTGAGGGTTGGCCATTCCGACGTCTTCAGCGGCGCAAATCGTGATGCGTCGCGCGATGAACTGGATATCCTCCCCTGCCCTCAACGCGCGAGCCAGATAGAAAATTGCGGCATCCGGATCGCTGCCGCGCATCGATTTGATCATCGCTGAAATGTTGTCATAATGTTCTTCGCCGGCACGATCATAACGGGCAATTTTCTTTTGCATGGAATCCATGACGACGGCGCTGTCGATCACAATGCTCCCGGTACTGTCAGGCGATGTCGTCATCACTGCAAGCTCCAGCGCATTAAGCGCCACACGCGCGTCGCCGCCCGCAAGCTCCGCAATCAGTTCAAGCGACGCGTTATCGATCGCGATATCAAGTCCGCCAAGTCCGCGCTTTTCGTCCGCTAGCGCCCTTTTTAGCACGTCCTTGACGTCGTCTTTTGTCAAAGGATAAAGCTGAAAGACCGTCGATCGCGAAATCAAAGCTTTATTGACCTGAAAGAACGGATTTTCAGTGGTTGCACCAATGAGAATTAGTCGACCGCTTTCAACCGAAGGTAGAAGTGCGTCCTGTTGCGATTTGTTAAAGCGATGGATTTCATCGATGAAAAGCACGGTGCGTCCGCCCGGCGTCAAGAGCGGATTCTCCGTATCTGAAATAACGCGTTTGATATCGGCGACACCCGACGTCACCGCATTCAGCCGCTCAAAGTTCGACTTCGTCGTGTTGGCAATGATGCGGGCAAGCGATGTCTTCCCGGAACCGGGCGGCCCAAACAGTATAATCGACGAAAGGCGGTCCGCCGTGATCATCCTCCAGAGCAGTTTCCCCTCGCCCAAAATATGTGACTGACCGACAAAATCATCTATCGCACGGGGCATCATCCGAAAGGCAAGCGGCGCCTCCCAGCGTGTCGAGCCGGACATAGAACTCATAGGATGTTCCGACAGTCGATGTTTATCGCCCATCTCGTTAGATGTATTCATCGTTAAATTCGTATACGTTAGCCATCTTTTAATTGAAAGATGAGTTGTCATCTATTAGGGTTCATAAGCTCTCGTAGAGTGGGAAGCGCTCACAGAGGGCGGTCGCGCGTTCTTTTATGGCTTCGCAGCTGTTGTCAAAGTCAAACGTAGCTTTCGATATCAGTTCAGCAATCTCTTCCATTTCCGACTCTTTCATACCGCGTGTTGTCACAGCAGGGGTGCCAAGTCTAAGTCCGGACGTAACCGACGCCGAGAGTGTCTCAAACGGGATTGTGTTTTTGTTCGTCGTGATGTTGACGTGATCTAGGCGATCTTGAAGCTCTTTTCCCGTGACGCCCGTATCGCATAGGTTGACCAAAAGAAGATGCGTATCCGTTCCGCCTGTCACAAGACGAATGCCATGCTCCATCAGTGACGCACCAAGCGCTTTCGCGTTCTTGATAACCTGTTCCTGATAAGTTTTAAACGAAGGCAAAGACGCTTCTTTAAAGGCGACCGCCTTTGATGCAATCACATGCATCAAAGGACCGCCTTGTGTTCCGGGAAATACGGCCGAGTTGATCTTCTTGGCGTACTCTTGTTTGCAGAGAATGATTCCGCCGCGCGGTCCGCGTAAAGTCTTGTGCGTCGTCGACGTCACAAAGTCAGCATAAGGTACTGGATTCATATGAAGTCCTGCGGCGACTAAACCGGCGATGTGAGCCATATCTACCATTAGGTAGGCGTCGACGTCGTCTGCAATATCTCTAAATTTCTTATAATCGATCTCCCGCGGATAGGCACTGCCGCCGGTGATAATCAGTTTCGGACGTTCTTCTCGAGCACGCCGGAGCACGTGATCATAATCGATTTGTTCTGTTACACGATCGACTTGATACATGGCCGTTTTGAAATACTTACCGGAAATGTTGAATTTCATGCCGTGTGTCAGATGACCGCCATGCGATAAATCAAGTCCTAATATCTTATCTCCCGGCTTCAAGACGGCAAAATAAACAGCGGTATTCGCCTGTGCGCCCGAGTGAGGCTGAACGTTCGCATGATCGGCGTCAAACAGCGCTTTAGCGCGATCAATAGCTAGTTGCTCCGCGATATCAACGTATTCACATCCGCCATAATAGCGCCGTCCGGGATATCCTTCCGCGTACTTGTTCGTAAGCACGGAGCCTTGAGCTTCAAGCACCGCTTGACTGACAAAGTTCTCAGAAGCGATCAACTCGATTTTGTTGCGCTGACGGTTCAGTTCAAGAATCAGGGCATCGTAGAGTTCCGGATCGGTGTATTTAACATGTTCATACAGCATAAAAGACCTCCTAAAATACAAATGGAATACCGTTAGTCATTCTACCACAGAGAACGGCGGTATAATGTCGATTTTTTCTATATTTTGTATAGACTGTTCGACAAGGTCAGTCATATCAAGACCCGATTCCGCTCGTTCCGCGTCGGCAAGCGAGGGATGCGTCTTCGGATGTTTTGATACGAATACAGTGCAGCAGTCTTCGTAAGGAAGAATGGACGTTTGATATGTGCCGATCTGCCGGGCGAGAGCGATGGTGTCATTCTTGTCAAGGCCGATCAGCGGCCGAAATACCGGATGAGTCGTCACGTGATCGGTCGTGGCAAGCGCTTCAAGTGTCTGACTTGCTACCTGACCGAGGCTTTCACCGGTAATGATCGATTTTGCTTTTACTTCAGGCGCGAGGCGATCCGCGACGCGCATCATGACACGGCGCATGGCGATTGTCAGCATATCCTGTGGAACGACGCGATTCAGTTCCAGCTGCACATCGGTGAAATTGACAACATGCAACGTCATACTGCCGGCATAGCGTGCAAGCTGTCCGGCAAGTGTCTTCACCTTCTCGAGAGCCTGAGGACCGGTGTAAGGAAACGTGTGGAAATAAAGCGGGACAAGCTGCATTCCACGCGATGCCATCATGTAACCCGCGACCGGACTGTCAATACCTCCGGAAAGGAGGAGCACCCCCTTCCCGCTCATCCCGACCGGAAGCCCTTTTGCGCCTTCAATGATCTCGTGGTAAAGATAAATGCGATCTCGAATTTCTACGAAAAAAGTGAGATCCGGCTGATGGACATCGACTGCAAGCTCCTTCGGATAGCGCTCCAACGACCGATCCCCCAGTAAGCAGCAAAGATCGTACGTAGATATCGGAAATTCCTTATTTGCGCGCTTGACTTCAATCTTAAAGGTCTTCTTCTCACCCGTTCCGAGAATACCGGATGTATAGGTATCGAACACATTAAAGAAAGCATCTTGATCAATCGGACTTACGACGACAGGGCTTGTCGACACAATACCGAAAATGCAAGAGAGTCGGTCGACCACCTCGCGCACAGGAAATGATGCATCTAAATCTTTCGGACGAACGTAAATCCGTGAGAACTTCTGTTCGATGATCATCGATCCGAGATCGCGAAGGCGCCAGTGCATGCTGCGCATCAAGCAATCTATGAATCGTCCTCGATTTAAACCTTTCAGTGTAATTTCTCCAAGTCGCACCATTACGATTTGATCAAGTGTTGCAGAACTCAATGTCATGTTCCCTCTCTTTCTTACTCTTTTTATCATACCTTATACGGCAGAAAAAAAAGCTGATGCTTACCATACTGAAGATCGATGGACGCGGAAAGCTATGTAAGGATACTATTCTTCAGTTCTTGTCATATTTTTTCATTCATGAGGTTTGAAACACGTAATCAGGCAAAGAATGAAAATGCTCAAAACGGCATAATTGCGTAACGCTTGTAGTTTGCGGCGATGCACTCTACAAGATAGGATACGTCATCTTCTGTCAGGAAAGGCGAAAAACTGATTCTACAAGATGACAAAATAAGATCCTTAAGATACCCCATCGCTTCGAGCACTTCGTTCTTGCCTTGATGACGTGATCCGCACGCTGAGCCGGTGCTAATAAGAATTCGGTCGGCCGACAAGGCGTGCATCAGAGTCTCTCCGCGGATACCGGGGAATGCTACCGCCAGCACATAAGGCGATCCGTCTGTAGGCGAAAGTATGCGGTGCGGAATCTTTTTTTCGTTTAACAAGTCAAGAAAGAGCGCGCGTAACGACGACACCTTTTTAAAGTGCGCTTCCATGGCCTCGGATTGGATTGAGATCGCTTCTGCGAGAGCCACCGCGCAGGGTGGATTCTCCGTGCCGGAACGCCTTCCGTCCTGCTGCCCTCCTCCGTCAATCAGCGGCACAAAATTAGCTCCGGGTCGTGCGAGGAGTGCGCCCGTTCCTTTCGGCGCGCCGAATTTATGCCCGGAAAGAGACACGAAATCAAATCCTGATTGTCGAAAAGAAAATGGCAGTTTACCTGCAAGCTGCACGATGTCGGCATGAATCAAAGCATCGGGCGCATATTGTCGCGAAAGGCGAACCAGTTCATCAAGGTCATTGACGGCACCGGTCTCATTGCTCACAGCGATGAAACTGATAAGCCCCGTAGGTGCTTTTTTGAGAGAATTACAGAACGCCTCAATATCTACATTTCCTTCCGTCGTAAGCGGAACGATATCGACATCGTATCCCAGCTTGTCTTTGAGAAAAACGGCACATTGGCGTGTCGCGTCGTGTTCGCCGGCAGTGATGATCAGTCTTTTTGGAAGGCGTGCCGATGCAAATGCCGCGCCTTTTAGCGCGTGGTTCGTCGACTCGGTCCCGCCTGAGGTAAAGATGATGGCATCTTCCGGCGCGTCGAGAGCGCGCGCAATCTTTTGGCGGGCGCGCGAAACGGTGCGAGCGGCATTTATGCCGCCTTGATGCGACGAAGAGGGATTCAGATTATCTTCTTTAAGCGATCGTACGTACAGATCCAGCACTTGAGGCAGAATCGGTGACGTTGCCGTCGTGTCAAAATTGTAGATCAAAGTCATGTTATTGAAAGCTTTAATTAAAAGGATGCGCTTCCGATTCCGAGGAGCCTGTCAGAGGTTTCCTACGAGAAGATGATGCGCATCCGTGTCGTTTTCTCAAGTGTCGTCAAGATAACGAGTTTTAGTTAATTTCCAGCTTAAGCAGGTCCGGACGAAGTGCCGTGCGTATGTATTCACAAACAGCGCCATTACGACCGAAAAGTTGTCCCTGCGCAGCAAGAACGATGGAACGACGTGGGATTTCTAATAACGCCGCCTCTCTATTTCTCGCCGGTCTTGCCATCAGTGCAACGGAACCTTTGACAGGTAAGTAAGCGTACTTATTGCTCTTGATGTCGATCATGCGCTTGCCTGAAGCGATATTTTGTCCTAGATCCGGAAAAACCTGCGCTGATACGTATGACGTACACCAGCCGTAGATGCTCTCATCGAACAGTACGGGCCACTGCAACATCCAATACCCGGGATGTTTGTCCGTCGTCACCTTAAAAGCTGTGTCAATTTCCGGCTCGGGATCAACATGCTGAACAGGCTGAAGACCGATCTCTTCGTAAGATGACAAGTTAAGAAAACTGAACGTCAGAGCATTAAAATGAGGGATGCTGAGTCGATCAGGTTCTACCGCTACAAAGGTGCCGCGACCTTTTTGGATCTCAAGTATGCCATCGGAGACAAGTTCCGCTATGGCCTGACGCACAGTCGGACGTGAGAGACCCAGCTCTTCACAAAAGGTCATTTCAGACGGAATACGCTCGCCTTGCTTATATACCTCATCCTGAATGCGCTCAACAATCAACTCGCGCAATTGCGCGTATAAAGGAATACTGCTGTGTCGATCTAGTCTCATCGGAAACGCCTCCTGAAAAACTGATGCTTACATCATATCATAGAGACAGGAATTATTACAATGCCGCTATGATGCGGATTTTAGGTATATTAGGCTCAAAATCATCCTCTTGTTAAACAGGTTGGACAAACTGGTCATGACATGTATCGAAAAAGGCGTTAATTAACAGGATGACAAGACGTCTTTCCAGCTAAGAATTGCGGAAAGTGCTCAAACGGAGTCGATCGGTAGATAGGTCAACGATGATACATGACCTTTTTCGTCGAGATCAACAGCCGCTAGATATAGTTCTATGGTCATATCGTCTCCTGAAAGATTTGCGTCGATCCAATGAGAAGCCGTTCTGCGTATGCGTTGCAGCTGATGCTCCTCCAATGACTCTTCCGATCCGCCAAAAGTAAGTGAACCAGATCCTCTGCCCTTGCACTCTATTATTAGGAGCCGTTTATCTCGCATTGCTACAAGATCGATCTCGCCGATATTCGGGAGCGAATACCGGTGGTCCAAGATAGAAAAACCGCGCGAGATGAGGTCATAGGCGACATGGCGTTCCACAACTTTTCCCGTTTCGCGAGTTGGCAAACCGGCGTTGGATGGTTTAATAATATTTTTTAGAAAAGACAGACGATGTATGGGACATGGGCCCTCACGCAATATCGCTTCAATATGAGCTTTGCTCCCATATCCTTTATGCTTGGCAAAACCGTATTCAGGGTACACCTTGTCGAAGTTTCGCATCATGTTGTCACGCGTCACTTTTGCCAACACAGAGGCCGCCGCGACCACATTCGAATGTGCATCTCCTTGCACACGAGGTAAGATCGGAAAATCAAATCCTTCGAGCGCAACGGCGTCGATCAACGCCACATCCGGCTGTGGCCGAAGACCGTTGAGCGCTTGTCGCATCGCATCCTTTGTGGCTACAAGAATATTTGTCCGATCGATATCTTCTTCAGAGACCATCGTCACGCAGCATGCGACGGCCTCTTTCTTAATCTTTTTGTAGAGTGCTTCTCGACGTTTTTCGGTCATTTTCTTTGAGTCATTGAGCCCGTAAAAAGTGACATCGGGAGGAAGAATGCAGGCGGCGGCGACGACCGGTCCAGCAATCGGTCCTCTCCCCGCCTCATCGACGCCTGCGACAAGCTGATAACCTTG
The DNA here is from genome assembly GCA_012799825.1 of Clostridiaceae bacterium. GTDB lineage: Bacteria > Bacillota > Clostridia > Saccharofermentanales > DTU023 > UBA4923. Next base: position 31,688 of record JAAZKK010000109.1, read on the forward strand.
TGCGCGCAACTCGCGTTCCCATTCGGACATTCCCTCAAATCGTTCGCGATCGCGGTCTGTGATGCGGATGCAGTATTCAGATGTCATGATTTGAGATCCTTTCTTATGAGCTTAAAGTCGACACGTGTTCCAGAGTAATTCGTCCGATTCGTCCCGATCGAAAATCAGAGAGAAGGACGCGTGACATGCGATCTATATCCGGCTTGTCATCTGACAAGACGCATCCCATTCGATATGCCATGGATCGAAATGTCATGCCAAGATCAGTTGTGTCGTCATCCCTGTGTGCAAGATCATCAACGTCGGCGCATCTACGAGTGAGATCAGTATCATTGAAGTTCCTGCGAGAGAGGTCGGAGTCACTGTGTATAAACTCTGCAGCATCAACATCACCGGGAAAAAGGTCAACGTCACTGTCATCCTCGACGCGTGCGAGATAGGCGCCCGTGTTCGGATCGAGCGACACACCGTAGCGCTCCAGCATCTCTTCCGGATAATGTTTTAGAAGATGTCCTGTGAGCGAGAGTGCGACCTGCTCGACTGAGAAGAGCGTATCATCGATGAGCCCTGCCGCCGCTAATGCCAGTCCTTCCTTCTCATCTTCAATGCGCGTCGGCAAAATACCGGGTGTATCGAGGAAAGTCAGCTCGCTTCCCGACCGAAGCCATTCAATTTTTCGTGTCACTCCGGGTCGCGCCGCCACATTACGTGAGCGTTTGCCGACAAGTTGATTGATCAGCGTTGATTTTCCTGTGTTGGGTACTCCTGCGACGACCACACGTAACGGTCGCGAACGGCGGCCGCGCGCCTGCGCGATTTCAAGCAACGGCTTATGAATCGATAGAAGATGGTCGCGAATGTTCTCGATATCGCGCGCATTCAAAAGATCACACGCCAAAGCCGTCACGCTTTGACGGGAAAAATCGTCAAGCCACAATTTTGTCGCGTCGGGATCAGCAAGATCAGCATGAGAAAGAACAAGCAAATGAGGTTTCTCGGGGGTATCCTTGAGGAAAATAGGATTTCGACTGGCGCGCGGAAGTCGGGCATCCGCGACTTCGACGATCGCATCGATCATGCTGCGGACTTCTCGAAGTTCGCGCGTAGCGCGCGCCATATGCCCGGGAAACCAGTTGATTCTTTTTTTATCTCTTCCTTTTGCCATCTTGATTTGATAATTTCAATTTACGTTGAAAAAAGCCGTGCCGTTGATCAACCTCTGTCGATCGTCGGTACGGCTTAAATCCGTTGTTCTTAGCCCCAATAATAGATAATTAGCTCTTCTTGGTCGGCAGCTTCGTGCGAACGCGTGCCGCTTTACCGACACGTTTACGGAGATAATAAAGCTTCGCGCGACGTACTTTACCTTTGCTTATGATTTCAATTTTCGCGATCTTCGGCGAATGAATCGGAAGAACACGCTCAACACCAACACCGTATGCAACGCGCCGAACGGTGATGGTTTCGTTCAATCCGCCACCACGACGCCCAATCACAGTGCCTTCAAAAACTTGAATGCGTTCGCGTGTACCTTCGGTAATTCTGAGATGAACATTTACGCGGTCTCCAATATTGACGTTGTCATACGAATTTTTCAAATAAGGCTGTTCAACCGCTTTAACGTAGTCCATATTGCGTACCTCCTTTTCCATAAAATCGGATGTTCTTACACGCAACGGCAGCGGACCACCCGTAGACCTTAAGCATTCTAGCAGATGATGAACTCATCGGCAAGGATCGAATTAAAAGTTGCGCTCTGATCTGGGTTCGCTGCGATCGCGACGGTCGCGTCCATCTGAACCGCGCTGTCCTCGGCGCTGCCTTGCAGATCGATCGCTGCCGTATTCGCGATTGCCGCCTGGACGACGTTCGCGGCGATTGCGGCTGACGCCGTACCCGTCATCATCATCGCGGTCATTACTCCTGAAGCTGCTGCGACTGTAGCGCGAACCGCCTCTGCTGTCTTTGTCGCGTCCACCGCGGCCGCCACTGCGTCCGCCGCGCTCACGATCATTCCCGCCGCCGCGGCGTCCGTCGTGCTTCTGTTCAACGTAACCGTCCGGCTTCTCCATAGCATCGCGCATAGAGAGATTCAGGCGACCTTGGTCATCGATCTCAGAAACGACGACGGTGACTTTATCGCCGACACTAACAACATCTTCGACTTGATTCACATGATTCCAAGCCATTTTAGAGATGTGGACAAGCCCTTCTTTTCCGGGAGCGATTTCAACGAAGGCTCCAAATGACATCAGACGTGTAACGACACCCTCAAAGACAGTGCCGGGTTCCGGATCGAAGACGATCGCGCGGACGATATCCATGGCTTTTTTGCCGGATGCCTGATCGAGAGCTGCGATGTAGACATGACCGACCTCTCCATCTTCCTCGACTTCAATTTCGGTGTTCGTCTCATCGGTGATGCGGCGAATGACTTTGCCGCCGGAACCGATGACGTCACGGATTTTATCGGAAGGAATATCGATCTGGTCGATTTTTGGCGCGTAAGGCGAAAGCTCTTCATGCGCTTCAGCGATGGTCGGGTTCATATGTTCATTGATGATCTCAAGTCTTCCCTTGCGCGTGAGATCAAAAGCGTCGCGGATGATATCCATCGTCAATCCGTCCACTTTGATGTCAACTTGGATGGACGTAATACCGTCACAAGTCCCGGCAACCTTGAAATCCATGTCGCCGTAGAAATCTTCAATGCCCTGGATGTCCATAAAGACGAGATAGTCGTCAGGACTCTCCTCATCGATAATCAAACCGGATGAAATGCCGGCAACAGGCTTCGTGATCGGCACGCCCGCCGCCATCAGAGCCATCGAGGTTGCGCATACGGAAGCCTGAGACGTCGAGCCGTTTGACATCAGCACTTCGGAGACGCAACGGATAGCATAGGGGAAATCTTCAACGTCAGGCAATACGGCATGAAATGACCGCTCAGCTAACGCACCGTGCCCAATCTCACGACGACCGGGCGATCGGTTCGGACGCGCTTCACCGACGCTGTAGGACGGGAAATTATACTGGTGCATAAAACGCTTCGTATCCTGCGAATCGATCCCGTCAAGACGCTGTGCGTTGCCGGTTGTGCCGAGCGTACAGATGGTCAGAACCTGCGTCTGACCGCGCTGGAAGAGCGCAGATCCGTGCACACAAGGAAGGAGATCAATGTCTGTTTTGATCTGGCGTATTTCGTCGAGTTCGCGCCCGTCAACACGACGATGTTCCTTCAACAGGTAATCGCGGACCGCAATTTTCTCAAGTTTGTAGGTCACATCGCCGGCGTACTCTTTGTACGCGGGATTTTCTTCCTCAAGCATGGCGGCGATCTCTACTTTGAGATCAGCGACGTTCTGTTCGCGAACTGTTTTGTTATCGCTCAACACGGCTTCGCGTATTCTGGGCAAGAACGATTCGCGGCAACGCGCGAAAACGTCGTCCGGCACGTCAAGCGGCGTGTAGTCAAATTTCGGTTTGCCGATTTCCTCACGCATTTGATTGATCAAACGACATACTTCCTTAATGACTTGATGACCTTCTTCGATCGCTTCGAGCATGGTATCTTCGGGAACTTCGTCAGCGCCCGCTTCGATCATACAGATTTTGCTTTCCGTACCGGCTAGGAACAGATCGAGTTCCGAATCATCTCTCTCCTCGAGTGTGGGGTTTACGATGATCTCGCCGTCAATGATGCCTACCTGGACACCGGCCACCGGGCCATTCCAAGGAATATCTGAAATGGTAATGGCTGCAGATGTGCCAATCAGCGCGGCCACCTGAGGTGAAAAGTCGTGATCGACGGACAAGACTAAGCTGTTTACTACGACATCGCGTCTGAGATCTGACGGGAAAAGCGGACGGATGGGACGGTCAATAGAGCGCGCTGTCAACATCGCGTTCTCGGTCGGACGCCCTTCGCGGCGTAAAAAACCGCCGGGAATTTTACCGATGCTGTACATTTTTTCTTCATAATCAACGGACAAGGGGAAAAAGTCGATGCCTTCGCGCTCCTCTTGAGAAGCGGTTACCGTTGTCAAAACAACGGTGTCACCGTACCTTACAAGTACGGAGCCGTTCGCGAATTGTGCGAGCTCCCCTGTTTCCAAAGACAGCGGGATGCCGTTAAAATCCATATCATAGGTTCTTTTACTCATGATTCCTCCAAATCAATTTTCGTGTTCTTCCATCAAGCAAATGGAAATGTTTCACTTTGCAGGTGTCGTGTTGCTTCATATTTCTTCACACACAAAAACGACACCCGGGCATACAAAAACTGCAGTTCGACAATTAATTTCGCAACTGTAGGTGTATCGCTCCAAAATTCTTTTAACTGTTCTTGTGAGAATGCAGACAATAGAGTGTAGAGTCCGACTCCCTTTCATTTTGAAAGAGGGGCGCAATCTACGTCCCACTGTCTGTTCCCACCGGTGGGTGCGGATATGGCGGTCGATCGTTGAGTGCAACACGACCGCCATCCGAACACTTACTTTCTAATTCCGAGCCTTGCAATCAGAGAACGATAGCGCTCGATATCTTTCTTCGTGAGATAATCGAGAAGAGCACGACGCTGACCAACAAGTTTCAGAAGACCGCGGCGTGTATGATGATCGCGGCTATGCACTTTCAGGTGCTCGGTCAAGTGATTGATTCGCCATGTCAGAAGTGCTACTTGAACTTCCGGTGAACCGGTATCGCCTTCATGTGTTTGATACGATTCGATGATGGCTTGTTTTGTTTCTTTGTCCATTTTTTCCTCCTATACTCCCTAAACAGCGTGTGGGCAGGACAAATCCAAACACGATGTAAAGGGGATGACTTTTGTTATTGTAACACAAGAAAAGATAATCGACACAAGCAGCTTAAATATCAGGACAGATACATCCCATTTACAGTATGATGAAAATGTGATCGAAACGATATCTGAACAAGATCATTGCTCAAGACTTGATGGAGGAATGCTGCGATGCGGCGACATACTATTCCAAGGATCCTTCTATCGATACTGGGTGCGGCTATGATTGCATTGGGCGTCGGTCGCCTCGCTTTGGGAATCGTCGGCGAGAACAATACACTCTACTGGCATCGACGACGATAGGTTTCCCAAAGCAGTATGGTACCGGCAGACGAAACGTTTAGCGATTCCGCGCGTCCTGTCATAGGTATGCGAACAAGGCGGTCAGCATGTTGCAGTACAGCGTTTGAAAGGCCGTTTCCTTCATTTCCGAGCATAATCACAATGCGAGGCTCCGTGAGCATTGTGTCAGTGCTTCTATCAGAAGACGATCGCGACTTGTTTTCCGGAAGATCGATTAGATTAATACCGTCCAATGTTGCAGCGTAACACACGAAACCTTTTGCTTTAAGTGTCTCCAAAACTTTGGCAGTTTCTTCTTCCTGTACAATCGGGACATGGAATAGTGATCCCATTGCAGCAGCAGACGTTTTAGGATTCCAGATACTAGCCGTTGACCCGAAGACAATGACACCGTCTAATGAAAAGGCATCCGCCGTACGAATCAGGGTGCCGACGTTCCCGGGATCTTGAACATCTTCAAGAAAAAGAAGACTCTCGGCATCAGGATGGTTCAAAAAGAAATCATCCAGTGTCAAGGTCATCGTTCTGACAAGAGCCAGCACGCCTTGCGACGTTTTCATCTGTGAAACTTTAGAGAACAGAGACGACGGTAATTGCACATGATCAATATCGATGGAGAGAGATTTAAGCGTATCATAAGCGCCCCTTCCCGCTTCGTCGTCGGAGAAAAAAACAGCCTGCACATGAACACCGGAGCACAGCGCCTCTTCTACATGCCGAAGGCCTTCCACGAGCACAAGCTGATTCTTTTTCGCGCTTCTAGGCGATGTCGCCGTTGCGTATAACGTCTTATAGAGCGGATTTTGTGATGAAGTGATCGTTCTCATAATTTTTACAGCCCATTTTTATTGATTATTATGTATATTACATGATCCAAACAAAAAGACACTGGTGCTTATCTACATTTTTAACACCGAATACAGTCTGCTGATTACAGTCCCGTCATTGAATCAAGCTTATTCTATTTGCATTCTAGACAAGTTGAGACTATAATTCTGAAACAGAAGTAAGATATAGTGAACTTCGTTACAATTTGTAACAAACACTACATTTCTATAGAAACACACTACAGAATATCTAATAAAAAGTGAAAACTGAAATTATTAAATTGAATTATGCCGATCAGATATATAACACGCTCAAACGTGATATACTTCATCATCGTATTTCTTTCGGTGAAAAGATCACAAATAAAGATCTGCGGAAACGATTTGGAGTCAGCTCAACTCCTGTTAGAGACGCCATCAACCGACTCTACTTTGATGGTTTTCTCCAAGAAATCAGCAATGCAGGCGCTCGTGTCATGGACTTTAACCTCAAATTTGCTTTAGAGATTAATGAGATTGTATCCATGTTGATGAATGAAGCCATGCTTTTCATTGAAGAAAAGATGATAGACACGGAAAGAATCGGACAAAAACTTCAGCAAGTAGTACTTGACCAAAAAGAGAGCCGAACAAACAATGACGAAGAAGCCTATTTCGAGCTTGATAGTATATTTCATTTAACGCTCGTCAATCTAACAAATAATAGTCGCTTCATTAATCTTTTTAAGCATAACAGTACACTGCTAGAAGTACTTACGCGCAAAATATACATTTTTAACGATGAACATAGAGATGTTGCAATTTCACAGCATGAGAGTATCTGCATAGCATATATGAATAGGAATTACGCCCTGGCGAGGCTTCAAATGAAAGAACACTACGCTTCGGTAATACGTTACTTTAAAAGTGCTATTTTCGAAAAGAGCAAATGATATAAACGGAATAAAATGATCATGGCCTCGATGAAAGGTCATTTAATACGAGTGACATCAATTCATAAAATGAACTGGTCATATTTTCAATATCATCATTAGATGCATCGTGAACGTGAACGCCGGCTGAAACTGAAACGACAAGACCAGTCGCTATGCACAATGATTCTGCTAATTTACGTGCAAAAATATCATCTTTATGTGCGAGCAAATTAATGACAGAAGATGTGCAGCTTTGCCCTCCGTGTGGACTCAAGCTCGGCCTAGGCTCGGCTAAAACAACGCAACCTATATGAGGTTTTTCCCCACCACCTAAGTAGAGCCTACTGCGCAGGCATCAAATGCTTGAGATAAGGCGATTAGCGGTTTATATCCAGTATAATAGGTGCAAGCAAAATGCAGGATATTGAGGAAAACCCTTGCACTTGGAGGATCTATGAA